>NC_023140.1 GCF_000511385.1 Phaeobacter gallaeciensis DSM 26640 | reverse complement strand
GACCTGCGCGGCCCGCGCCTTAGGTCGAGCAGAGCGGCAGCGGGCACTGCCCACCCGCCGCGTTCAGGAACAAGGGCCGCAGGACGATGACCTCTTCACCAGATGAGACCCGGCCCGATTACATCGAGCCAGATGAAATCCAGCCCGCCACTGCAGAGGCCCGCGCGGTGGCCGTGCCCAGTGGGCGTGTTTCCCGGTTGGCGCGGATTGGCGGGATGGCTGCGCAGGTTGCGGGCAACGCCATGGTTGGCGGGGTGCAGGCACTGTCGCAGGGCCAGCGCCCCCAGCTGCGGGATCTGCTGATGACACCGGCCAACGCCCGCCGTCTGACGTCTGAACTGGCGCGGATGCGCGGCGCGGCGATGAAACTGGGCCAGCTGATGTCAATGGAGAGCGGGGCGCTGCTGCCGCAGGAGCTGTCTCAAATCCTGTCCCGGCTGCGGGCGGAGGCGGATTTCATGCCGCCAAAGCAGCTACGTCAGGTGCTGGATGCGGCCTGGGGTGAGGGCTGGCGGCGCCAGTTCTTGCGGTTTGATGTGCGCCCGATGGCGGCTGCCTCAATCGGGCAGGTCCACCGTGCGCAATTGCGCGACGGGCGCGAGATGGCGATCAAGGTGCAATATCCCGGCGTCGCGCGCAGCATTGACAGTGATGTCGCCAATCTCGGCAGTTTGCTGCGGGCCTCACGGTTGGTGCCAGGGGGATTTGACATCGCCCCCTATCTTGAGGAAGCGCGGCGGCAGCTGCATGAGGAGGTCGATTACGATCGTGAAGGGCGCTATCTGGCAGACTTCGCCGCGCAGCTGAACGATCAGCCGCAGTTTCAGGTGCCGGAGTTCTATCCCGACTGGTCCACCGACGCGGTTCTGGCCATGGCCTATGCCAAGGGGCGCGCGGTCGAAGACGCGCAGACCGCCCCGCAGGAGGTGCGCGACCGGCTGATGCGGGATCTGATGGCGCTGATGCTGCGGGAGCTGTTTGAGTTTGGCCTGATGCAGAGCGATCCGAATTTCGCCAACTATCTCTTTGACGCGGAGACGGGTCGCATTGTCCTTCTGGATTTCGGCGCAACGCGCCCGCTCGCGCCGCAGGTGGTGGCGCAGTATCGTGCGCTGTTGCGCGCCGGGATGCGCGGCGATGCGGCGGCGCTGACCGCAGCCGCTGCGGATCTGGGGTTGGTCGCACCGGATGGGATGGCGGATGAGGGGGCGATGCGCGCGGATCATCAGCGGCGCGTATTGGCGATGATCACGCAGGTGTTTGACGTGCTACGCACGGCTAAGAGTTATGATTTCGCCGATCCCAGCCTGTTGCAGCAGATGCAGGCGGAAGGCATGGCCCTGGCGGAAGAGGGCATGGTGCCTCCTGCGGTGCCGATGGATGTGCTGTTTGTCCAGCGCAAGCTGGCGGGAATGGTGTTGCTGGCAGGCCGGCTTGGAGCGCGGGTGCCAGTACGGGCGCTGCTGTCCCCCTATCTGGAGGACGACTGACGGGACCGATCAGGCCAGCACCCGGATATAGCCCGCCAGCCCGGTTTTCTGATGTTCGATCACATGGCAATGGAACGCCCAGTCGCCGGGATTGTCAGCGACCAGCGCGACTTCTATGACTTCGTCCTTCAGCAGCAGCGCGGTGTCGGTCCAGTTCGACGGCAGCGTCCGCTTGTTGGAGCGCAGCGGGCGGAACACCAGACCATGCAGGTGGATCGGATGGGCGTTCGGGCTTTCATTGCGCAGTCGCAGAATGACGCTTTCGCCGCGATTGAACACTGCCAGTGGGCCGGCACCGGGGGTCTCCGGGTCGGCGGCATCGCCGGGCCAGGGTTTGCGGTTGATCGACCAGAACGTATAGCCCAGCGAGCCGCAGTAGCCGTTTTGCGGTGCGCCGCCTTCGGGCGTCCAGCCAAAGACCAGATCCTCAACCCGCGCGTTGGCCAGATCGGGTTCCGGCACATCATTGGCGGGCAGGGCGGGCAGCTCAGCCAGCTCTCGACCAAGGTTTGCCCCGGTGGCGCGGATCCGGGCGAGCCGTCGCGGCCCGCCCGGAAAGGCCGTCATGACGTCAACATAGGCGCCTTCGACACGGGGCATCTGCAGTGCGATATCCAGACGCTGGCCGGGTGACAGCAGGGCAGGGGCCTGATCCGTGGGCCAGTCGATGGCCTCGCGCAGTGGGTGACCATCGGCGGCGATCGCCTGACCGTTGGCGCCTGTCACATAGGGTTTGTAAATCCGCGCGGTATCGGTGGCCGCAAGCCGCAGCCGCAGCAACCCGCCGGTGGGCGCCTCATAGACCGGATCACTGTCCCAATTGGCGGTGATCACGGTGCCAAAGGTGCCAGATCGCGCTGCCCCCCGCGCCGTCCAGAGCTTCAGCCAGTCGCCATTGGGGCGCAGGCGGAAATCGCGCAGATTCAGGGCGATGTCGGCGTCAAATCCGGGGTCCTCTGCCTCTTCCACCACCAGCACGCCAGTCAGCCCCATGGCCATCTGATCCATGGTCATACAGTGCGGATGATACCAATAGGTGCCGGCGTCCATCGGGGTGAAGTGATAGTCAAAGCTCTCGCCCGGACCGATGGGAAACTGGGTCAGATAAGGCACCCCGTCCATCGCATTGTCGAGCCGGATGCCATGCCAGTGCATCGCCGTGTAGTCGGGCAGTGTATTGGTGACCCGTGCGGCAAAGGGCTGGCCCTGTTTCAGGCGCAGCACTGGCGGTGGGCCGTCGGGGCGGGTGGAGATCAGCCCCTCCGTCGGGGCGTCGGCAATGGTGTAGCGGGCCTGCTGGATATGTAGGGGCAGGGCGGCGGTCGTGGTGCCGGTCTGCGCCTTTGCCTGAGACGAGGCGGTAATCTGCGCCTCGGCGAGGCCAAGCGGGGCCAGCACTCCGGCGGCGGTGCCCAGTTGCAGGGCGCGGCGACGGCTGAGGCGTTGGGAAGGGCGGGCTGAGGCCATGAGATCACCGGGTGTTGCTCGGGTGTTGGCGGGGCAGGGGATTGGCTGCCGTGGCTGTCGGGCGCAGGCTAGCGGTTTTGCCCGGCGGGGGTAAGATCCGGCGCGCAGGCTGCGACGGAATACCCCGGTTTCTAAGGAGCCACGAGCGATCCGCGGGCGGTGCGCAGAACCGCCCCGATTTTGCGGAACAGATCGGCGCGCACGCTGGTCGGCCGCCAGGCCAGGGTGACCCGGCGTGGGCAGGCATCGGCCAGCGGCGTCATCACCACATCCTGTCCCGCCGCCACCCCGGCATCAATGGCCAGGTCAGGGAGGAGGGTGATCCCCAGCCCCTCGCTCACCATGGAAATCAGGGTGGAGAGCGAGGTGGCGGCAAAGCTCTCGTCCTGCTGAATATCGCGTTCGGGAAAAGCGCTGAGTGCGTGACGGTGCAGGCAATGCCCCTGTTCCAGCAGCATCAGCTGCCGCCCGTCCAGATCCGCGCCGCGAATTGCGGCGCCGGGGACCTGTGGCGGTGTGGGGTCGGTGGGCGGGGCCGCCAGATGATAGCCATCGTCAAACAGATGTAGCGTGTCCAGCCCGGCGGGCGCATAGGGTTCGGCATAGATCACCAGATCCAGCCGCCCGCTCTGGACCCCTTCCAGCAGCTGGCCGGTCATTTCCTCGCGCAGATAGAGCTGCAGATCGGGAAAGCTGGATTTCAGCGCAGGCATGGCGCGCGGGATCAGGAAAGGGCCGATTGTGGGGATCGCGCCCATGCGCAGGGTGCCGCCCTCCGGGCTGGCCTGCGCGGCGGCCAGTTCCTCGATCTCGCGGCTGTCCTGCAGCAGCTTGCGGGCGCGTTCGGCGATCTGGGCGCCAACCGGAGTCAGGATGACCGAGCGTTTGGTGCGCTCTGCAAGGGTGACGCCCAGCCGGTCCTCCAGCTCCCGCAAACCGACGCTGAGGGTGGGCTGGCTGACATAGCATCTCTCTGCTGCGCGGGAGAAATTCAGCTCATCCGCAACGGCCACAAGGAAGCGCAGCTGCCGTAATGTGAGGCTGGTGTTATAGGGTGCGTCTATCATGGCGTGATTTTTAATCCGTTTTTACGGGGGCGGGCAAGCTGTGCCGATGTAGGGTTCTGCCCCGATTGAGGTGGCATGTGTCAGGGTGGACGATCGCAGGGGTGGCGAGACCTTTGATAGTTATTATCTATATAAGAAATCTTGATTTATCATTTCTGATAATCACAGCCCCCTGCTAGCCTTTGCCCGAGAGGCCCGGCCCCGGCGTCCAGTCAGGGGAGGCAACCGGTGCGTCAGAATTCAAGACCCAGGAGAGACAACATGCAGCAAGGTGACGGAAACACAGGCGGAAAATGCCCGGTTCTGCACGGAAGCAACACAAACACCAGCGCCGGTGTGGCGGATTGGTGGCCCAATGCGCTGAACCTCGACATTCTGCACCAGCACGACCAGATGACCGATCCGATGGCAGAGGGGTTTGACTATCGCGAGGCGGTGAAATCTCTGGATGTTGAGGCGCTGAAGGCCGATTTGACCGCGTTGATGACCGACAGCCAGAGCTGGTGGCCTGCGGATTGGGGCACCTATGCGGGCCTGATGGTGCGGATGGCCTGGCATTCGGCCGGCACTTATCGCGCGGCGGATGGCCGGGGTGGGGCAACCACCGGCAATCAGCGCTTTGCGCCGCTGAATTCCTGGCCCGATAACGTCAACCTCGACAAGGCGCGTCGCCTGTTGTGGCCGATCAAGCAGAAATACGGCAACGCGCTGTCCTGGGCGGATCTGATCGCACTGGCGGGCAACATTGCTTATGAATCCGTTGGCTTGCCAACCTATGGGTTCTCCTTTGGCCGCGAAGATATCTGGGCTCCGGAAAAAGACGTCTATTGGGGTGCAGAAAAGGAATGGCTGGCTGCCGGTCGCTATGAGGACGGCGCGGATCGCGACTCGCTTTCCAACCCCCTTGCGGCGGTGCAGATGGGCCTGATCTATGTGAACCCTGAAGGTGTCGGCGGTGAGCCGGATCCGCTGCGCACGGCGCAGGATGTGCGGATCACCTTTGAGCGCATGGCAATGAACGACGAGGAAACCGTGGCCTTGACCGCCGGGGGGCACACCATCGGCAAGGCCCACGGCAATGGTCGCGCCGACGCAATTGGGGCCGATCCCGAGGGCGGCGGTCTGGCCGAGCAGGGTCTTGGCTGGAGCAACAGCAACGGCACCGGCCATGGGCGTGATACTATGTCCAGTGGCATCGAAGGGGCCTGGACCACTGACCCGACCAAATGGGACAATGGCTATTTCTACTTGCTGTTCACCTATGACTGGGAGTTGAAGAAAAGCCCGGCAGGCGCCTGGCAGTGGGAGCCGATCAACATCAAGGAAGAGGACAAGCCGGTTGATGTGGAGGATCCCTCGATCCGTCTCAACCCGATCATGACCGATGCAGATATGGCGATGATCAAGGACCCGGAGTATCGCAAGATCTCTGAACGGTTCTACAAGGATCCGGCGTATTTTGCAGAGGTCTTTGCCCGTGCCTGGTTCAAGCTGCTGCACCGCGATATGGGACCGCGCAATCGCTATATCGGCCCGGAATCACCGCAGGAAGATCTGATCTGGCAGGACAATGTGCCTGCGGGCAGCACGGCCTATGACGTGGCCGCGACCAAACAGCTGCTGCGCGATTGTGGTCTGCCGCAGGCTGAGATGATCGCGACGGCTTGGGACAGTGCGCGCACTTTCCGTGGGTCCGATCTGCGCGGTGGTGCCAATGGGGCCCGTATCCGCTTGGCGCCGCAGAGCGAATGGGTCGGCAACGAGCCAGCGCGTCTGGATCGGGTGCTGAAAACCTATGAGGTGATCGCCGAACAGACCGGCGCCAGCCTTGCCGATGTGATCGTGCTGGGCGGTGCCGTGGCGATCGAGGCGGCGGCAGATGCCGCAGGCTTTGGCCGTGAGGTGCCTTTTGTGCCCGGTCGCGGGGATGCCAGTGCCGAGGCCACCGATGCGGAGTCCTTTGCGGTGCTGGAACCGCTGCATGATGCCTTCCGCAACTGGCTGAAAGGCGATTATGCCGACAGTGCTGTCGATATGATGCTGGACCGGGCCCATCTGATGGGGCTGACGGCCAAGGAAATGACCGTGCTGATTGGCGGCATGCGGGTGCTTGGTGTCAATCATGGCGGGACCAAACACGGGGTTTTCACCAACCGCGAAGGCGTGCTGACCACGGATTTCTTTGTCAATCTGCTGGATATGGGCAATGTCTGGCGTGCGGCAGGCAAGGAGGTCTATGAGGTGGCCGACCGGCAGAGCGGCGATGTGAAATGGACCGCGACCAATGTGGATCTGGTGTTCGGCTCCAACTCCATCCTGCGCGCCTATGCCGAGGTCTATGCCCAGGACGACAACCGCGAGAAATTCGTCGAGGATTTCATCGCCGCCTGGACCAAGGTGATGACCGCCGACCGCTTCGACCTGCACTGATCGGCGCAGATATAACGCAACCCCGTCCGGCAGCTGATGCCGGGCGGTTTTTTTGATTCCGGGATAAAATAACGGTCCCCGAGAATAGACTGAGACCCTGACGCGTAACCCTTAGGTGAGCGGCCCGAAGGGGCGGCCAAGTTCAAACCTGAGGGAGTATCCAAGATGAAATTATTTGCTGTTGTTGCCGCCGGTCTCATTCTGACGGCCTGTGATGACGCCTATGCGGCTGGCCATTCCGCGGAACCGCTGGTCGCGGAAAACGGCATGTCGCTTTATATCTTTGACAAGGACAAGAAGAACACATCGGTTTGCAATGATGGCTGCGCGGTGAAATGGCCGCCTTATCTGGTGGATCAGAGCACTGGTGCGAAGGACGGGCTGACCAAGATCAAGCGCAAAGATGGCGCGATGCAATGGGCCAAGGATGGTGCGCCGTTGTATTTCTGGCAGGGCGACAAGGCGCCGGGTGATACCAGCGGTGACGGTGTCGGCGGTGTCTGGCATCTGGCGCATTGAGGCGATTATGACAATGGGTGCGGCGAAAACTGTCGTCGTACCCGCTGCAGTCTTTTATGATCGACGGGAGATCATGCCTTCATATGACCTCGTCGTCTTTGTCCGTTAGCCAGGCCCAGATGTCCCCTGACCAATTCAAATCCGAAATGATCGGCATGATGCCCCGGCTGCGGCGCTTTGCGCTCAGCCTGACGCGCTCTGGGCCTGATGCGGATGACCTGTTGCAGGAAGCCTGCGCGCTGGCCTTGCAGAAATGGCAGCAGTACGATCCTGCGCAACCGTTGGATCGTTGGATGTTTCGGGTGTTGCGCAACCTTTGGGTCAGTGAGACCCGCAAGCGTCGGGTGCGGCAGGGCGCAGGTGTGGTTCCTGTTGAAGAGGCCACAGAACTGGCGGCTACGGGGATGTCCGGTGCAGATGTTGCCGAGACCACTCTGACCGCTCGACAGGTGCAGAGCCGTATCGCGGATCTGGACCCGTCGCTGGCGCAACCTCTGCTGTTGGTCTGTGCCGAGGGCTATAGTTACCGCGAGGTGTCAGAGTTGCTGGACGTGCCCGTCGGAACGGTGATGAGCCGGATCCACCGCGCCCGCAAATTGTTGATTTCCAGCTTGTCTCATCAAGAGGTTGCCGAGCTATGACGGATCTATCGGAAAAACTCAGCGCCTATCTGGACGGGGAGCTGTCGGCGGACGACGCGGCAGAGATTGAGGCGCGCTTGGCGCAGGACGCGGCTGCGCAGGCTGAGTTTGATGCGTTGCTGGAGGCCGATGCGCTGGCGCAAAGCGGATTTGAGGCGGCTTTGCGTGAGCCCGTGCCCTTGTCATTGGCGCAGTCCATTCGCGCCACGCCCTTGTCTATGCCTCAGGAGCCTCTGCCGCGGACAGGGGCGGATGACAGGGATGCGGCCATAGCACGGGGCTGGCGATACGCTTTGCCGCTCCGGTCCGGTCTTGCGGCTGGATTGGCTGTTTTTGTCCTTGGCGGGATCGGGGGCTACTGGTTGAAGGAGGTCGCCGCACCTGTGGTTATGACTCCCACGCGGTCGGTTGCGGCAGGCTGGCTGTCAGATATTGCGGATTACCATGCGATCTACGCCAGTGAGACGCGCCATCTGGTGGAGGTGCCAGCCGCTGAGGCAGATCATCTGCGACGCTGGTTGACGAAAACCGTTGAGGTCGCCTTTGCCATACCGGATTTGTCGGCGTTCGGACTGACCTTCGAAGGCGGTCGGCTGTTGGTGGCCAACGGTGCGCCGGTCGGGCAGTTGATGTACCGGCGGGTCGATGGGACTGTCATTGCGCTGTGCCTACAGGCGGGCGACACACCGCAGGGTGAGGCATTTGCAACCCGGACCATGCGCGGATTTGATTTCATCAGCTGGAATGGTGAGGGCGGTAAGTTTGTCCTGATCGGTCCAGAGGGCCAACCCGGTTTGGCGGCCATCGCCAGGGCGGCGGCGCAGGGTGTTGCGCTCTGATGACGCGCGATCCGCGTGGCTTTCGCCCTGTAACGACGTCACGCCAGAGGTGTCGGATCAGCGCCATCGTCGCGGTCCAGTAGCGGGGTTAGCACCGGGGCAGGGGCGGCGATCAGGTCACTGAGATGATAGTTCATCAACACATCGGTAAACGCTTGCGCCGCCTCGCACAGGACCCCTTTCAGACGGCAGTTTCCGACCAGAAGGCAGCTGCTGCAATCGACGATCTCCATCGGTTCGTTCATGGCTTGGACAACGTCCCCGACGCAAATCTCCGACGGCTTCCGACCGATCTGGACCCCGCCGGAGCGGCCGCGAATGCTATGGACATAGCCGTGACGGACCAGCTCACTGATGATCTTCATGACCGAACTGGCAGGCAGTTGGTGCATGCGGCTCAATGTCTCAATTTCAAACTGCTGATTGGGCCGTGTTGCCAATAAAATAAGGAGCCTGAGGGCATAGTCTGTTTTCAGATTGAGCTTCATCTCTGGTTCCGGATGGTGGGGGCTGCGGGGGTTTAATATTCATTTCGGTTGAATGTTTGTATAGCCGAAATATACATTCACTTGAGATGAATGTTTTAAAGCCACCCGGATGTCCCGGGTTTGGCAGATGCAGAGAAGGATCAGACCTATGGCACAGCCCCTGTCAGAGCAGAGCAAGGCGATTGTGACCGCAACCGTTCCCGCGCTGGAGGCCCATGGTGGCGCCATCGTGGCGGAGATGTATACCCGCCTGATGGCGGATGAGGATATCAAGGCGCTGTTCAACCAGTCGCACCAGCAGGGAGACTCTAGCCAGCATGCGGCGCTGGCCAATGCGATCCTGGGCTATGCCCGCAATATCGACAATCTGGGCGCGCTGAGCAGTGTGGTGGAGCGGATCGTCAACAAACATGTCAGCCTGCAGATCAAGCCTGAACACTACGACCATGTGGCGACTGCCCTGCTGGGCGCAATCGAGGCGGTGCTGGGGCAGGCGGCAAGCTCTGAGGTGCTGGAGGCATGGGGAGAGGCCTATTGGTTCCTGGCAAACCTGCTGATCGAGGCAGAGCGCAAGATGTACCAGGAGATTGCCAGCGCCGAAGGCGGTTGGGACGGCTGGCGCGAATTTGCGATCACCGGGATTGTGCGCGAAAGCGCCTCGGTCAAATCTTTCGTGTTGCGCCCGGTGGATGGCGGGCCGGTTCTGCGGCATCAACCGGGACAGTATCTGGCCTTTGATTTTGACCATCCGGACACCGGCAAAGCGCGACGCAACTATTCGATCTCCTGTGCGCCCAATGGCGAATACTACCGGATCTCCGTCAAGCGAGAGCCCGGCGGTGTGATCAGTGGCTGGCTGCATGAGGTGGCGACCGAGGGCACTGTACTGCGGGTGGCCGCCCCGGCTGGGGATTTCGTGTTGAAGGACCGGCCAGAGAGCGAAGTTGTGCTGCTGTCTGCGGGGGTTGGGCTGACGCCGATGGTCGCCATGCTCGAAACACTGGCGGCGAATGATCGCAGTGCCACTTACCTTCACGCGGCGGTGGATGGTGACAATCTGGCGATGGAGGGTCTCAGCAAATCCTTGGCCAAGCGCAGTGTGATCTTTCTTGAGACCCCGAGCGATGCGGACCGTGCGGCGGCGCGCTATGATGTCGAGGGGCGGATCACCCCGGACTGGTTGGCGGCGAACACCAATACGGCGATGTCCGACTACTACATATGTGGTCCCAAAGGCTTCATGGCGATGGCAATCGCAGGGTTGCGGGCGGCGCATGTCGATATGGATAGGATCCATTTCGAGTTCTTTGGACCGGCTGAAGATCTGGGCGTCGCCTAAGGACACAAATGGCCGTGGCGGGGAACCGCTGCGGCCATTTTCCCATACAGGTTCTTCTTCGCAGGAGCAGACAGCCGTATCAGTCCAGTCGCAGACGGAAGGTGGCATAGGCCAGCAACAGGAGGCAGCAGCCTGCGGCGATCAGGAACGGCATCCGCAGGGCAAGGTCGCGGCCCAGATCGGTTTCCAGCACGGCCACCACGGTGCCGCCGGCCAACGCGCCCAGTGGCATCGACCCCCAGCCAAAGCAGCGGTAGATGCTGTTGACCCGGCCCAGCAGCTCCGTCGGGATGCGCCTTTGCCGCCAGGACACCGTGATCACATTCCAGACCATGGCCGCCGTCATCACAGCAAACATCGCCAGCGCCATGACAACACCGCTGCTGCTGCTTCCGATCAATGCATAACCAACCGCCCAGCCTGCAATCGACAGATACAGACAGGGCTGCACCCCGATCAGACGGCTGAGGCGCGGTGCGATCAGGCTGCCGGTCACGGCCCCCAGAGCGGCCACCGACAGGACAAACCCGTAGTCCGTCGCGCTGAGGCCGAGCACCTCCTGCGCAAAGAGCACCTGAACAGTGATGGTCGCAGTGGCGAGGAAATTGGCGATGCCCAGCACGATCGCCAGACGCAACAACAGGGTGTCACCGCGCATAAAGCGGATGCCCTGCATCAGCGCCCTGCGAAATCCTTGCTGTACCGGTGCACGGGGCGACAGGCTGATCAGCCAGACAAAGCCCGCCGCCAACACCAGCGCCACCACATCAAGCCCGAAGGGGATGGCAATGCCGGCTGCAATCAGCAGACCTGCCAGAGGCGGGCCGATGAACTGGCCGGTCAGTTGCTCAGCGGTCCACATCTGGCCATTCGCTTCCTCAAGATCGGTGGTGGCGACAATATCGGGGAGGATGGTCTGGGCGGCATTGTCGCGGATCACCTCCGCCGCCCCCAAGACAAAGGCCAGCCCGGCCAGCGCCCAGATTGCTCCGGGTACAGGTTCGCTGAGTGCCAGCATCAGGATCGCCAGCACGATCACCGCGCGCAACAGATCGGCGCGGGCGATCAGCTTGCGCCGGTCGGCCATATCCGCAATCACTCCGGCAGGCAGGGCAAAGAACAACCACGGCAGCCGCCCGGCAGCGGCCACAGCGGCGATGGCCACCGGATCGCGGGTCATCAGCGTGGCCAGCCAGGGCAGTGCCAACAGGATGAACCCATCCCCCAGATTGGTCAGCGCCCCGGCAGTGAACAACAGGCGGTAATTGCGATTTCTGAGCAAAAGAGGGGTGGCCATCGGTGTCTCCGGTTGTGCGGCTGATCTGATGCTAGCGCCTGCGGTGCTCGTAATCTATGGGCTTTGAAATTCAATGGCCTGACCTTGGGTCGAATGCTGCCCTGACAATATTGGTCAGCGGTTCTGGCGGAAGCGCGCCGATAATTCGCATCTGCTTATGTGTGACATCCGGAGACGTCATTATTTACCATAACCAGTCTTATTGAGATGCCTCGAGTCGACATGATGAGAAATGACAAAATACTGAGTTTCTCTCACAATACTCAACCCGGTGGCAATCGTAGGTTGGAGAGGTAACCCAAGGAAAAGAGGTCAAAATGAAACGCTTCAACACAGTCGAAAAACTCATTGTCGCACCCGCATTGGTGATCGCACTGATGGCAGGATCGGCCATGGCAGGGCCAGGCCAGCACCTTGGTGGCATTGAGCATCACGGTAGCGCCATCTCAGATCATTTTGCGAGCCACTCTGAGTCGAAGCTGGCGGCCCGTTATGGCACCGATATTGCGCCATCCGGGATGGCTGGAGACCAGGCGGCATCCGCATCCGGGGACCAGCCAGAACTTGGTGCGATCGATACTGAGCCGTTTGAAGACAATACCATCACTTGGGATGAGCAATACGTCATCCTGCACTGATGGGTTTGGGAGGTAACTCCGATCGGGGGGATACCGGCGGCAGGGGGAAATGCCATTCGCTGATTTCCGTCGTGGCGAGAGGCACAATTCCTGTCTGCCGCCGGTTCAATACTCCAATGGTGCGGATACCCGGATTGAAGGTCGGCGATTTGGCGAAGTCTCTAGCCAGGGCGGGCCACCAGTTTCAGTTCCAGAAATTCCTCGATGCCATAGGGGCCGCCCTCGCGGCCGATGCCAGATTTCTTGGTGCCACCGAAGGGGCTGCCGGGGGCGAGATCGGCGCCGTTCACGAAGACCATGCCGCAGTCCAGCCGCCGGATCACCGCGGACTGGATGGCGGGGTCGTTGGAATAGACATAGCCGGCCAGCCCGAATTCACTGTCATTGGCCATGGCGATGGCGTCGTCGAGGTCCTCAAACGGTTGCAGCACGATCACCGGGCCAAAGATTTCCTGCTGCACAGCTTCGGCCTTGCGCGCTACATCCGCCAGGATCGTTGGTTTGACGAAATAGCCGGTCTCCCTGTCGTCGGGGCGCCCCGCCCCACCGCAAAGCACCGTGGCCCCGGCGGCAATTGCGCCGTGCAACAGGGTCTGGATATGGTCGAACTGTCGGGCATTGGCGACCGGCCCGAGGTGATCGCCGGGCCGGGCGGGATCGCTCAGCGTCCAGATTGCGGCGGCGCGCTGTGCGGCTTCTTTGGCGGCGGGATAGGCGCTGGCCTCAATCAGGATGCGGGTTGGCGCGTTGCAGTTCTGTCCGGAGTTGGGAAAGGTCTTGGCCAGGATCTTCTCCATCACCTGATCCAGATCGGCATCCTCGAACACCAGACAGGGGGATTTGCCGCCCATCTCCAGCGCGCAGCGGGCCCCACGGCGGACGGCGCTGGCGCCGATCTCAAGCCCGGCGCGGGTGGAACCGGTGAAGGACATCACTGCCACATCGGGATGATCGGTGAGCTGCGCCCCGACCGAGGCCCCATCGCCGTTGATCAGGTTGAAGGCACCGGGCGGCAGGTCGGCGGCGTCCAGAATCTCGGCAAAGATGCGGGCGTTGAGCGGCGTATGTTCGCTGGGTTTCAGGACGACAGGGCAACCCGCTGCGAGGGCTGCAAAAACCTTGAGGCTGATTTGATGGATCGGCCAGTTCCACGGGGTGATCAGACCGGCAACGCCGGTGGGCTGACGGATCAGGTGGTCGCCGTTGTGCAGGGTTTCGGCAAAGTCAAATCCGCGCAGCGCGTCAAGGGTGGCATCCAGCTGGATCAGGAAGGTTTCGGCCTGCGCATTACGGGCCAGATCAATCGGCGCCCCCATCTCCAGTGAGATCGCCTGCGCCAGATCCTCCCAGCGGCTGTCGAAACCGGCTCTGATCCGTTCCAACAGGGCAATGCGGTTGTCCTTGCTGCCAAGCGCTTCGGTCAGATGGGCGCCTTTGGCCGCTGCCACGGCGGCCTCCACATCCGCAGGACCGGCGTGATGCAACATGGCCACCGGGGTCTCGGTGGCGGGGTTGATGACAGGGCTGCGCGGGGTGCCAGTTACGGGTGTCCAGCGGCCATCAATGTAGCTGTGGGTCAGGTCGGTGGGAGTAAAATTCATGGAAAAAGCCTCGGGTTGAATCGAATAATCTGATGACATGGCGCAGGGCGCGCACAGGCGCGGGATCCAAGGAGATGTCCCCCTTGGATGGCGGTTTTTCTGGTTGGTCGGAGCAGGTGAGCCGTGAGGATTATCGGGGGATCCAGGCCCCCCCGTCGGCAGAGGAGGTCTGCGCGGCGGAGATGAACCACATCCCGTCCAGCCCCGCCTGAAGACCGGGCAGCATCGGATTGTCGATGCCGGTCTCGATCACCTCGGCGATATCGGTGTAAAGCGTTGCGAAGCCTTCCAGATATCCCTCCGGATGGCCGGGCGGAACGCGAGTCCAGTCTGGGCCAACACCAGCACCGCCACGGGTCAGGATCTGTTTGGGTTCCCCAAAACGGGTGAAGCGCATCTGATTGGGGTCCTGATGTTCCCACTCCAGCCCCCCCTTGTCGCCATAGATGCGCAGGCGCAGGTCGTTTTCACAGCCGACTGCGATCTGGCTGGCCCAGAGCATACCACGCGCGCCCTCTGCATAGCGCAGCAGGATATGGGCGTTGTCATCAACCTGACGTCCGGGTCCGAAACTGTGCAGCTCAGCCGAAAGTGATTGTGGTACCAGACCGCTGACAAAGCAGGCGAGGTTGAAAGCATGGGTGCCGATATCGCCAATCGCCCCGGCGCCGGATTGTGCAGGATCGGTGCGCCAGGCGGCCTGTTTGTGACCCTCCTGTTCGATCACGTCGGTCAGCCAATCCTGCGCATATTCCGCCTGCACCAGCCGGATCCGGCCCAGATCACCGCGCGCAACCATGGCACGGGCCTGCCGCAGCAGGGGATAACCGGTGTAGTTATGGGTTAGAAAAAACCGCGCGCTGCTGGTTGCGGCGGCCTGTTTCATGGCCTCGGCCTCCGTCGCGCTGGCGGCAAGGGGTTTGTCGCAGATCACATGAATGCCTGCATTGAGAAAGGCGATGCTGGGCCCGGCGTGCAGATGGTTGGGCGTGACGATTGCCACCGCGTCAATGCCATCCTCGCGGGCGGCCTCGGCTCGGGCCATCTCCTCAAAGCTGGCATAGCTGCGATCCGGGGCAATCCCCAGTTCGGCGGCGCTGGCAGCGGCGCGCGCGGGATCAGAGGACAGCGCCCCGGCGACCAGTTGAAACCGGTCGTCCATCCGCGCCGCGATCCGGTGCACCGCCCCGATGAAGGCTCCCTGCCCGCCTCCGACCATGCCCAATTTGAGGCGTGCCTTTCGCTCTGTCGTCATAGTCCCAGCATCTCCCGGATTGTGTCAGTGTCGCGCTCGCCCCCGGCAAAATCGTCAAAAGCCTTGTCGGTGACCTCGATCAGGTGGCGTTTGATGAAGGGCGCGCCCTCGGCGGCGCCCTGTGCGGGCGATTTGAGGCAGCATTCCCATTCCAATACTGCCCAGCTATCATAGCCATATTGGGTCAGTTTGGAAAAAATCGCTGAAAAATCAACCTGCCCATCGCCCAGAGACCGGAAGCGCCCGGCACGGTTGGTCCAGCTCTGATAGCCGGAGTAGACGCCTTGCCGCCCGTCGGGATTGAACTCCGCGTCCTTCACATGAAAGGCGTTGATCCGGTCATGGTAGAGGTCGATGAAGGCGAGGTAATCCAGTTGCTGCAGCAGGAAATGGCTGGGATCGTAGTTGATCATCGCCGCATCGTGCCCGCCGCAGGCGTCTACAAACATTTCAAACGTCGCCCCGTCAAAGACGTCCTCGCCGGGGTGGAGTTCAAAGCCGATATCCTGCCCGCACTCGGCATAGTGGTTGAGGATCGGTGTCCAGCGGCGACCCAGCTCGGCGAAGGTCTCCTCGATCAGCCCTTCCGGGCGCTGTGGCCAGGGGTAGAGGTAGGGGAAGGCGAGCGCGCCGGTAAAGCTGACCGTATGCGTGAGCCCCAGCCGCGCGCTGGCGGTGGCAGCCTTGTGCATCTGATCCACCGCCCAGGCTTGCCGCTTGGCGGGGTTACCGCGGCAATGCTCCGGCGCAAAGGCATCCAGCGCGAGATCATAGGCCGGGTTCACCGCCACCAGCTGGCCCTGAAGATGGGTCGACAGTTCGGTGATCTCCACGCCCGCATCGGCGCAGATGCCCATTATCTCGTCACAGTAGGTCTGGCTTTCGGCGGCGCGGTCCAGATCAAAGAGACGGCTGTCGAATGTAGGGATCTGCACCCCCCGATAGCCAAGGCCGGCGGCCCATTTTGTGATCGTCTCCAGTGAATTGAATGGTGCCTCATCCCCGGCGAATTGCGCCAGGAACAGGGCCGGGCCTTTGATCTGCGTGGTCACGTCTGCTCTCCCTCGGGTCTGGGTTATTCCCAGGTGACAAATTCGGTTGGTACTTCCAGAAACTGCTGTGGCGGCAGCTCCGGCGATTTGATTGCCTGAAGGGCCGCCTTGGCGAGAAAAACGCCAGTAGCCTCGATATCTTCCTGCACGACAATGATCTCGGGGCGCACGAATTTCAGCATATGCAACCCCTCCTTGGCGACGACGTCGAACTCCTGTCCGACGGTGCAGCCACAGCTTTCCATGCCCGCGACCACCGACATGGTGGCGTTGGTGGAGGCGCAGAGGAATCCGTCGATTGTCGGATCTTCGCGATGTTTCTGCGCCGCCCAGTTGCGCAGATCCTTGTAGAGGCCGTTGCTCTGGACCTGACGGGCCACGTGCAGCTGGATCCCCAGCGCCTTGGCGGCGTGGCGGGCGCCATTGACCATGTCGTTGGCATAGTTCTGCGCCAGAGGCGGCGCCAGCAACACGATGTTCCTGCGTCCCCGCGCTGCCAGTTCGGCGAGGGAAAATTCGGAAAAGGCGAAATTGTCGAAGTCGTAATATGGGTGTTGATCGGCCCATTTGGTGCGCCCATGGGTGGCAAAGGGGAAATTCCGCTCAATCAGGTATTCCGCGCGCTTATCCTCCGGCTCCACCTGATTGAAGATCACGCAATCGGCGGTCTGATTCTCCACGATGTAGCGCACCGCGCGCAGCGGGTCGTCGTCGGGAAACACCGGCGAGACATTGAGGTGATAGTGGGTTTCGCGCAGCGCCAGCCCCAGCGAGGTTAGCAACCGGGCGGTCTGGGTCATCATCTCGCGTTCTGCCGACATCACCAGACTGATGACATTGGTGCGCCCGGTGCGCAGCCGCACGCCCGCGCGATTTGGCACATAGCCAAGCGCATCGGCGATTTCGCGCACCTTCTTCTTGGTCGCTTCGCTGATATCGGGCGCATCGGACAGCGCCCGCGAGACCGTGGGCACGGCCATACCGCTGGCCTTGGCGATGGTTTTGAGCGTCGGCTTCTTGCCATCGCGGGGCAGGCCGTCGCTTGGGGGATTTGATTTGGCCATTGGCGCCTCGCATTGCTCATACCGGGGTTTGGGATCTCTATCAGATCCGCGACCCCACGTCCTGTTCTTCGTGTTGCAGAAAACATCTTGCGAGGTCAATCTAAATCGTTATAAGTCGATCTATAACGATTTAGTCAGGGAGGATAAATCGTGAAATTGACATCTATGCTGATGACGACAGCCCTTAGTGTTAGCGCCACCATCGCGCAGTCCGCCGATTTGGAGGTGACCCATTGGTGGACCTCGGGCGGGGAGGCTGCCGCGGTTACGAAATTTGCTGATGCGGTCAATGATCAGACCGCGCATAACTGGGTTGATGGCGCGATTGCCGGGTCCGGCACCACTGCGCGTCCGATCATTATCAGCCGCATTCTGGGCGGTGATCCAATGGCGGCGACGCAGCTCACCCATGGTCGTCAGGCCGAGGAGCTGATCGAGGCGGGGTTGATGACCGACCTCACCGAACTGGCGGAAAAGGAAGGCTGGCGCGATATCGTCAACCCGCCGTCGCTGTTGGACAGCTGCACCTATGAGGGGCGCATCTACTGTGTGCCGGTCAATATCCATTCCACGCAGTGGCTCTGGCTCAGCCATGACGCCTTTGACAAGGCGGGGATGAGCGTGCCGCAGGATTGGTATGAATTTGTCGCCGCCGCGCCAAAGCTGGCCGAGGCGGGCATCGTGCCGCTGGCGATGGGGCAGCAGGGCTGGCAGCAGCGGATCGCCTTTGGCGCGCTGACTGTCGGGCTGGTCGATCAGGACAGCTGGCGCAAGGTTTCGCTGGAACGCAACGCCGAAGTCGCCGCCGGGCCGCAATATGCCAAGGTCTTTGATGCGGTGGTCGACGCCCGCGAACTGGCGCGCAACAGCAATGTGCAGGATTGGAATCTGGCCACCAATATGGTCATCACCGGCAAGGCTGGAGGGCAGATCATGGGCGATTGGGCACAGGGGGAATTCACCCTTGCCGAACAGGTGGCCGGACAGGATTACACCTGCCTGCCCGGCATGGGACTGAACCAGATCATCGACACCAGCGGTGATGCGTTTTACTTCCCGGTGATTGAGGATGCAGAGGTCAAACAGGCGCAGATGGACATGGCGTCGGTGCTGATCTCCAAGGAGGTTCAGGTCGCTTTCAACCTGACCAAGGGCTCCCTGCCGGTGCGCGGAGATGTCGATCTGTCAGCAGCCAATGACTGCATGAAAAAAGGCCTCGCGATTCTGGCGGATGGCAATGTGCTGCCCAGCATGGATCAGGCGTTTTCCGCCGATACCCAGGCGCAGATTCAGGATCTGATGGCGGAATTCTGGGCCTCTGACATGGCGGCAGCGGATGCGCAGGCACGCTATGCCGAGATTATCGCGGACGCTGACTGAGCCGCATTTCAGCCGGGGCGCGCCGCGATGTGCGCCCCGGTTGGCGTTGCCGTCTGCCCTGATCGGCGCGCTGATCCAGAACGAGACATATCATGACACTAGCCCCTCCAACCGGCCGCAGCGGGCGCAGCCCCGCGGCCCGGCCACGCCCGCCCCGCGTGCTGCGCAATCTCAACGCAACAATCGCCTCCGTGCCGATGATCCTCACCGCGCTGGTGGTGTTCATGGGCGGCACCGCCTGGACGGTTGCGCATTCCTTCACCAAATCGCGGCTGCTGCCGAAGTGGAAATTCGTCGGTTTTGATCAATATGAGCGGCTCTGGTCCAGCAATCGCTGGCTGATCTCGGTCGAAAACCTGTTGATCTATGGCCTCTGCTCGCTGGTGCTGACCATGGCGATCGGTTTCACCCTGGCGGCGCTGCTGGACCGCAAGATCCGCTTTGAGGGCGCGTTTCGCACCATCTTTCTCTATCCGTTTGCGCTGTCTTTTGTGGTGACCGGATTGGCCTGGCAATGGATCCTGAACCCGGATTTCGGCATCCAGAATGTGGTGCGCAGCTGGGGCTGGGAAAGCTTTGCCTTTGATCCGCTGAACAACCCGGAAACGGTGATTTTCGGCGTGCTGATCGCCGGGCTGTGGCAAGGCAGCGGCTTTGTCATGGTGATCATGCTGGCGGGGCTGCGCGGCATTGATGAGGACATCTGGAAAGCCGCCCGTGTGGACGGGATCGGCGTGACGAAGACCTATGTTCGGGTGATCATCCCGATGATGCGCCCGGTGTTTGTCACCGCGCTGGTGATCATCGCCAGCGGCATTATCAAGCTCTACGATCTGGTGGTGGCCCAGACCAATGGCGGTCCCGGCATCTCATCCGAGGTGCCCGCGAAATACGTGATCAACTACATGTTTGAGGCCCAGAATCTGGGTCAGGGCTTTGCCGCCTCCACCATGATGCTGCTGTCGGTGATCATCATCCTTGTGCCCTGGGCCTATCTGGAATTCGGAGGGAAAAAACGTGGTTGATCTGTCCCCACAAACCCCGAAAGCCACCCCGGTCCGTATTCTGGACGGCCCGCGCGGTGCCAAGCCAAAGGCGAAGGTTTCGCGGCGAAATGTCATGCTTTATGGAACGCTGCTGCTGATCGCGCTCTACTATCTGCTGCCGCTCTACGTGATGGTTGTGACCTCGCTCAAGGGGATGCCGGAAATCCGGCTCGGCAATATCTTCTCGCCGCCGGTCGAGATCACGTTTCAGCCCTGGGTCAAGGCCTGGTCGGAGGCCTGCACCGGCATCAATTGCGATGGGCTGAGCCGGGGATTTGGCAATTCGATCAAGATCCTGGTGCCGTCGGTCGCGCTGTCCATCGCCATCGCCAGCGTCAATGGGTACGCGCTTGCAAACTGGCGGTTCAAAGGGTCGGAGACGTTTTTCACCATCCTGATCATCGGCGCCTTCATCCCTTATCAGACCATGCTCTATCCAATTGTGATCATCCTGCGCGAGCTGAAGCTGATGGGATCGCTGTGGGGGCTGGTGCTGGTGCATTCGATCTTTGGCATGCCGATCCTGACGCTGTTGTTCCGCAACTACTTTGCCTCCCTGCCGGAGGAGCTTTTCAAGGCGGCGCGGGTGGATGGCGCCGGGTTCTGGGGCATCTACCTGCGCGTCATGGTGCCAATGTCGATCCCGATCTTCGTCGTGGCCATGATCCTGCAAGTCACTGGGATCTGGAACGATTTCCTGTTTGGCGTGATTTATACCAAGCCGGAAACCTACCCGATGACAGTGCAGCTCAACAATATCGTCAACTCCGTCCAGGGGGTGAAGGAATATAACGTCAACATGGCCGCAACCCTTCTTACCGGGTTGGTGCCGCTGGTGATCTACCTCGTCTCTGGCAAACTGTTTGTGCGCGGCATCGCTGCTGGCGCTGTGAAAGGCTGATCTCTCATGACACTTATGACCCACTCCGTTGAGATCCGCGACCTGGACCTCCATTTCGGCGAGCTGCAGGTGCTGCATCAGCTGAACCTTGATATCGAACAGGGCGAATTTCTGGTGCTGCTCGGCTCATCCGGCTGCGGCAAGTCCACTTTGCTGAACTGTATTGCGGGCCTGCTGGATATCAGCGACGGGCAGATCTTCATTCAAGGCCAGAATGTCACCTGGGCGGAACCGTCGGAGCGCGGCATCGGCATGGTGTTCCAGTCCTATGCGCTTTACCCGCAGATGACGGTGGAGGGGAACCTCTCCTTTGGCCTGAAAAACGCCCGCCTTCCGAAGTCGGAGATCGCCAAACGCGTGGCCCGCGCCGCCGAGGTGTTGCAGATCGAACCGCTGCTGAAACGCAAACCCGCCGCCTTGTCGGGCGGGCAACGTCAGCGCGTCGCCATCGGGCGGGCGCTGGTGCGCGATGTGGATGTGTTCCTGTTCGATGAACCGCTGTCCAATCTGGATGCCAAGCTGCGCGCCGATCTGCGGGTGGAGCTGAAGCGGCTGCATCAGCAGCTGGCCAACACCATGATCTATGTGACCCATGATCAGGTCGAGGCGATGACACTGGCGGACCGTATCGCCATCATGAAGGGCGGGCGGATCATGCAGCTGAGCAGCCCGGATGAGATTTATAACCAGCCCCAGAACCTCTATGTCGCGGGTTTCATCGGCAGCCCGGCCATGAACCTGATCGAGGGGGTGCTGATTGACGGCGTGTTCCATGCCGGCGATCTCGCCCTGCCAATGCAGGGGTACGCCTACCAGAACGGGCCGCATCATGGCGCCGCTGTAATCGGCATCCGCCCGGAGCATATCCTGACCGGAGAGCAGATCACCCGCGCGGATACCACCGCCGAGGTGCTGGTGGATCTGGTCGAGGGGCTGGGGTCGGACACGTTGGTCTATGCGACCCATGGCACGCAGAATTTCCGCCTGCGCATGGATGGGGCCAGCCGGGTGTCGGCAGGCGACCGGCTGCGCATCGGCTTTGACACGGGCCGCGCCTCACTCTTTGACCCCAACACCGAAGCGCGCCTGTGACGGCGCCGGAAGGACTTACTATGACTGCTATTTCCTACCAACTCTATGGCTCGCGCAACTGGCCGCTGGCTGACACACTCACCATGCTGACAGAGGCTGGCTACACAGATGTTGAGGGCTATGGCGCGCTGTTTGCGCAGGTGCCGACGTTGGCCGAGGATCTGCGCGCGGCGGGGCTGAGTATGCCGACGCTGCATTACGGGCTGGACGATCTGGAGCGCGATCCGCAAACTGCCATCGCAATTGGGCGCGTAGTGGGCGCCGAGGCGATTTTTGCACCAATGCTGCAGGCTCCAGACCGGCCTGCGGATCGCGCTGGCTGGGAGGCGTTTGCCGCCCGTCTGGTGGCCGCCGGGCGACCGGTGCAGGAGGCCGGATTCGTCTTTGGCTGGCACAACCATGATTTTGAGTTGGTGGATCTGGGCGCTGGGGTGATGCCGCTGGATCTCATCGCCGGGGCCTCGCCCGAGTTGAAACTGGAACTGGATCTGGGCTGGACGGCCCGCGCGGGTCACAACCCGGTTGCCATGGTGGAGCGTTTCGCAGGTCAGATCCACGCTGCCCATATCAAAGACGTCGCGCCGGCCGGTGCCTGCGCGGATGAGGATGGCTGGGCCGATGTCGGCCATGGCACGGTCACCTGGGCCCCAGTTCACGCCGCCCTGCAAAAGGCTGGCGTGGATCGTTACGTGATCGAACATGACAACCCCAGTGATCATCGCCGCTGCGCCCGTCGGTCGCTGGCGACGGTACAGGCATTCTGAGAGGTCACCATGAACGAGCTGGGCATTGGCATCATCGGATGCGGAAATATCTCTCTCACCTATCTGAAAATGATCCCTCTTTTCAGCGGGATGACTCTTTGTGCGGTGGCAGATATCAACCCCGAGGCGGCACAGGCGCGGGCGGCGGAACACGGGCTGCGCGCCGAAACCGTGGAGGGTCTCCTGGCGGCTGAAGATATCGACGTGGTGGTGAATCTCACCATCCCGGAGGCGCATTATCCGCTGACCCGGCGCATTCTGGAGGCAGGCAAACACGCCTATTCGGAAAAACCGCTGGCGCTGACGCTGGATCAGGCCATTGCCCTGCGGGATCTGGCTAATCAGCGTGGCCTGCGTGTGGGATCTGCGCCTGATACATTTCTGGGCGGTTCCCATCAACTGGCCCGCGCCATGATTGATGAGGGACGGGTTGGCCGCGTGATTGGCGGCACCTGTCATGTGATGTCGCGCGGGATGGAGCACTGGCATCCGAACCCGGACTTCTTCTTTCAGCCGGGAGGCGGGCCGGTTCTGGATCTCGGACCTTATTATATCGCCAATCTCATTCAGTTTCTTGGCCCGGTGCGATCGGTGGCGGCGATGACGGCGGCCAGTTTCCCCACCCGCACCATCGGCAATGGGCCGCGCCACGGCGAGGAGATCCCGGTCGACACCGTCACCAATATCCATGCGCTGCTGGAATTCGACACCGGCGCGATCATCACCTTGGGGGCCAGCTGGGATGTCTGGACCAGCAGCCATCCCAATTTGGAGCTTTATGGGACCAAGGGCACGCTGCAGCTGCCCGACCCCAATTATTTCGGCGGCGTGGTCAGGATGAGCGAAGGGGATGGTGGTCTGACCCCCCTGGCGCCCGGTGATCACCCCTTTGCCCAGCCGAATGAAACGCGCCCCGACGGGCGCCGTCAGGCCAATTACCGCGCTGCCGGTCTTGCGGATATGGTTGCCGCCGTCACCCAGAACCGGCCCCATCGTTGCGACATTGAGCTGGCAGCCCATACGGTTGATGTGATGATGGCCATTCTGAAGGCCGGCGAGACCCGTGCCTGGGTCGCGACCACCACCAGCTGTCCTCGCCCGGCCCCGCTCCCCCCGCAAGAGGCCCGCGCGCTGATGCGCTGAAGGTGGCCGGAATCTTGCTGGTCAGGTCAGCGGCCTCATTCATCCAGAACGGAGGTGCCGACGGCCAGCAACTCCTGAACCAGCGGGTTCGGGAAGCGGCGTCTCAGGGTGATGGCATAGAAGGTTTCGCGGATGCGGGGGTGCTCTTCTGCTTCCAGCAACCGCCCGGAGGACAGTTCATCCTGCACCACGATCGGGGCCACCAGCGCCAGGCCGATGTCTTCGCGGGCCAAGAGACGCATCATCGCCATGTCGTCGACTTCCGCCGCGACCTGCGGCACCACGGACAGGCGACTGGCCATGGCATCAAAGGCGGTCCGCACCGTAGTGTCGGTGGTCGGGAGCACAAAGGGCTGGGTGGTCAGCAGTTCCCGGATGGGCAGGCGCGGGTTCAGCCGGTCCGGGGTGCCGACGATGCTGACCGCCTGATCCGCGATTTGATGGGTTTCATAAGGCGTCAGGCTGTCATTGGGCGGCTCTCGGTTCATTAGAACCAGATCAAGGTTCAGCGTCGCCAGCCCTTCCAGCAGTTCGGTCGGGCTGCCGGATCTGAGGATCACCTCAACATCGCTGCGCGCCAGCATCGGGCGCAGGAATCCGATCTGAAAGTTCCGGGACAGGGTCGCCAGCGCACCAACGCGCAGCGCCTGACGGCTGCGGCCCGTGTCTTCAAGCGTGGCGATCAGCTCCTGCCCGGTGGCAAAAATCGCATCCGCATGATCCAGCGCGATCCGCCCGGCTTCGGTCAGATGCAATTGCCGCCCGCGCCGGTCAAACAGGGGGTGCCCCAGCCGCTCCTCCAGCTGTTTGATCTGCACAGACAGGGCTGATTGCGACAGGTTCAGCCGCTGTGCGGTGCGGGTCAGATTGCCGTCATGGGCCACCGCCCAGAAATAGCGCAAGTGATGATAGTTCAGGGGCACTCATTCGTTTTAATAGAACGAATTCAGCATAACAATGAATTTTTATTAATACCCATACCGCGATAGCTCTCTCGCTGACGCAGCGTCGCGTGCTGCATTGTGATTGGGAGAGCCTCTTATGCTGTATCTGTTTCTGCCGCTTCTGGCCCCGGCCCTGCTGCTGGCGGTGGCGGTCCGTGCCCGCCGCAGCCCCGGTCTGCGCCCTGCTGCATTGCCGCGTCTGGCGGAATATGCGGGGCTTGGTGCCTTTGTTGTCTCGGTGATGTCGGCGGGTTTGCTGATGATGGAGGGTCCGGGCAGCTCGCCGCTGCTGGGTCTTTTGGGGGTCGGGCTGTCGGTGCGGCTGGATGTGGTCAGCGTCGTGATGCTCTGCCTGGTCAGTTTCATTGGCTGGATCGTGCTGCGTTACAGCGCCACCTATATGGATGGCGAGGCGCGGCAGGGTGCCTTTACCGGTTGGATGGCGGCCACTTTGGCGGCGGTTCTGCTTCTGGTGATGTCGGGTAATCTGGTGCAGCTGGTGCTGGCCTGGACTGCCACCAGCCTGTGTCTGCATCAGCTGCTGTTATTTTACCGCGACCGGACCACAGCGCGCCGCGCCGCCCGCAAGAAGGCTTTGGTGGCGCGGGCCAGCGAAGTGTCTCTGGCCATCGCCGCGCTCTTGCTGATCATGAGTTATGGCACCAGCGATATTGCCACCATTCTGGCCACCGCTGCGCCAGATCTGCTGACAATCACGGCCGCCGTGCTGATCGCGCTCGCGGCGGTACTCGCCTCGGCGCAGTTTCCTACCCATGGCTGGCTGACCGAGGTGATGGAGGCCCCGACGCCGGTGTCTGCATTGCTGCATGCCGGGGTGATCAACGCCGGGGGCTTCCTGCTGATCCGCTTTGCCGATGTGATGCTGGCGGCCCCTGCGGTGATGGCGCTGCTGGTGATGCTGGGCGGATTTACGGCGCTGTTTGGCGGGCTGGTGATGCTGACTCAGTCGGCGGTCAAGACCTCGCTGGCCTGGTCTACCATCGCGCAGATGGCATTCATGATCATGCAATGTGGTCTGGCGCTGTTCCCGCTGGCGCTGCTGCATATCGTGGCGCATTCGCTCTATAAGGCGCATGCGTTTCTCAGCGCCGGTGAGGCGGTGGCCAATGTCGCCGCGATCCGGCGCCCCGGCCCCGTCGCGGTGCCGAGCGGGCGCAATGTGATGCAAGCCTTTGGCATTGGTATTGTGATCTATGCACTGGTTGGCGCCATCTTCGGCTTTGATGGCAAATCGGTGCAGGCAATTGCGCTGGGGGTGATCCTGATTTTTGGTGTGGCCTATATTCTGGCACAGGGGCTGGCCGATGCCGCCCCCGGCGCGCTGACCCGGCGCACGGTGATCTATGCCACTGCGACCTCGGTCAGTTACTTCCTGCTGCAACTGGCGGCGCTGAAGCTGACCGCAGGCACCCTGCCCGCCACCCCGGCCCCTGGCCCGCTGGAATGGGCATTGATCCTGCTGGCGCTGGTCAGCTTTGGCGCGGTGGCCGTGGCGCAGGCGACTTTCCCGCTCTGGGCGATGCACCCGGCGGCCGCGGGGCTGCGGGTTCACCTGTCCAACGGGCTTTATGCAAACGCGATTTTTGACCGGCTGCTGGGTGGCTGGTCAAAGCGGACACAGCTCTGAAACCGGGAGATTGAAGCGATGTTGATGAAGCACGAAACCTATCCTGCGGCCCTGTTGGAGCTGGTCACCTGCGCCAATCAGGCCTCCCGCGCAATCCCGCCGCTGTTTCCGCTGACTGCCAGCGTTGCGGTGAACCCATTCCTTGGCCAGAGCGAGGAACCACTGGCGGTGACTTCGGCGCGGTTGGCGCGGGTCGCGGGCACCCGGGTGACCCCGCAGCGCAGCCACTGGGCGGCAAAACAGGCCGCGGGGGAACTCACCGACAGCGATCTGCGCGCCGCGCTGGCGCGGACCGACGCTCAATTCAGCGGGGTGACGCTGGCGGATCTTCATGCGGCACTCGCCCCGGCGGAGGCTGCGGGCGACCCGGTGGTCCTGCCCACGGTGGCGGACCTGGCGGCCGATGTCTCCGGGCTCGACTGGCCCGGCCTTATCGAAGATCGGATCGGTGCCTTCGCCACCAGCCATTTTGATCAGGGTCAGGCGCTGTGGCAGCCCGACCGCACCGGGGGTACCTATGCTGCGTGGCGCCAGTTCGCCACCCGCGACCTGACGCCGGAAGTCCACGGGCTGCGCGGCTTTGGCAGTTTTGTCAGCGCCACCAACCGGTCCCATTGGCGCGCGATTGGGCGGGCCTCGGAAACGCTTGGCCTGACCTCAGAGGCGGCGGGCACCGGGTTTCATCGCTGGCTGGTTACCCTTCAGGGCTGGGCACAATATGGCCGTTATCTGTCGTGGCAGGCAGAGCTGGAGGGCAGCAGCGACACCACCACGGTGGAGCTGCTGGCGATCCGGATGGTGTTTGACGAGGCGCTGTTTCATCAGTACCGCGACGCGATTGAGACACGCTGGCAGGCTGTGATCGCCCAGCATGAAGCCCCGGTAACGCCAAGCCGCGATCACATCATCGACGCGATCCTGCAGGAGGCCGGAGAACGGGCCGCCCAGCGGCATCTGGCCACCACGCTTGCGGCCGTCCCGCGTCAGGTGACTGAGGATGGCGCCGAGGGTACGGCTGCGCGTCCGGCGGTGCAGGCAGCGTTCTGTATTGATGTCCGCTCAGAGGTGTTTCGCCGCGCGCTGGAGGCGCAGGACAGCGGTGTGGAGACGATCGGGTTTGCCGGGTTCTTCGGACTTGCGACAGCGCATAACGCAGCCGGATCCGATGTCATCGAAGGCCGGGGGCCAGTGCTGCTGACAGCGGGTGTCTGTTCCAATGCTGCGGAACCCGGCAGGCTTGATCTGGCGCGGCGCTATGCGGCGCGGGCCAGACGGGCCTGGGGGCGGTTCAAACTGGCGGCAGTCTCGTCCTTTGCCTTTGTTGAGGCGACGGGTCCGGTCTATGCGGGCAAGCTGCTGCGCGACGCCTTTGGTATCAGCGGTCACGCAACCACCGATCCGGTGCCGCAACTGGACCCATCGGTGGATCTGGATAGCCGCATCGCGATGGCAAAAACCATCCTGTCGGCGATGTCACTGACCGATAATTTTGCCCCGGTGGTCCTGTTGGCAGGCCATGGCGCGGATGTGACCAACAACCCCCACGCCAGTGCCCTGCACTGCGGCGCCTGTGGCGGTCATGCGGGGGATGTGAACGCGCGGCTTCTGGCCCAGCTGCTGAATGACACCGGGGTGCGCGCGGGCCTGACTGCGGTGGGGATCGTGATCCCGCAGGACACGGTTTTTCTGGCGGCGTTGCATCATACCACCACCGATCAGGTGACGCTCTATGAGCAGGATCTGCCGACCGGATGTGAGACCCGGCTTGCCCGCGATCTGGCGCGCCTGCGCCGCTGGGTTAAGGCTGCGGGGGCACTGGCGCGCAGTGAGCGCGCCGCCCGGCTGCCCCGCGCCAAGGCGGGCGGCGATATTTTGCGCCGGTCGTCAGACTGGGCTGAGCTACGCCCCGAATGGGGGCTGGCGGGGTGCCGGGCCTTTGTCGCGGCGCCACGCAGCCGGACCGAGGGCACGGCGCTGGACGGGCAGTCCTTTCTGCACAGCTATGACTGGCGCGCGGATGAGGGGTTCGGCGTGCTGGAGCTAATCATGACCGCGCCGGTGGTGGTCGCCAGCTGGATCAGCCTGCAATATTATGGCTCCAGCGTTGCCCCGGCCCTGTTCGGCGGCGGCAACAAGCTGTTGCACAATGTGGCTGGCGGCATCGGCGTGCTGGAGGGCAACGGCGGCGCGCTGAAACCCGGCCTGCCTTGGCAGTCGGTGCATGATGGCGAGGCGCTGCAACATGACCCGCTGCGCCTGACCGTGGTGATCGAAGCCCCACGTGAGGCCATGACCCAGATTCTGGAGCGTCACTCGCAGGTGCGTGACCTGTTCGACAATGGCTGGCTGCATTTGATTGCGATGGATGAGCACGGGCAGCTGGCCTGGCGCTACGATGGGGGCCTCAGCTGGTCACGGTTCGACGCGGGCGAAGGTGCCGCAGCCTCGCTTGGCATCGCTGCCGAGTAACTGAACCGCCTGAATCCAAAGCCTGAACCAAGGCGCCGTCCCAGCGACAGCGCGGGCGGCGTTTTTTGTTGCAGGTAATCTGGTGCCGACAGACCGGGATCAGTCCAGCGAGACCCAGAGGACATGCGCGTCCTCCTCGCTGGTTGAGACGCAGCAGTGGCCCATACCGCTATCATAATAGACCGTATCGCCGGCCTTCATCGGCAGTGGGCGGTAATGTTCTGTATAAAGGACTAGTTCCCCGCTGATCACCAACATGAATTCCTCACCACTGTGGCGGATCCAGGTTTCAAACTCCGACACATCCCGCGCCTTGATCCGGCTGAAATAAGGCAGCATCCGTTTGCTGGTCAGCTCGGTGCAGAGCAGCTCATGGTCGTAGGTCTCGGTTTCCTGATGCTCGCCCTCGCCCTTGCGGGTGTAGTCGCGCCGACCGGAAATATCGCTCTTGGCGGATTGCACGAAGAGTTGCGGGGTTTGCAGATCCAGCGTCTGCATCAGGCGGCGAATGATCTCGAAACTGGGGCGGGTCTGGTTGTTCTCGATCTTCGACAGGGTGGAGCGCCCGATATTGGCAGCCTTGGCCGCCTCCTCCAGCGTCAGGCCCTTTTCCTTCCTCGAATCTCGAATCATTTTCCCCAGCGCATCGCCGTCCGGGGCCTCGGCAACCTCTGCCACGGGGGCACCGTCTTCCGGATTGATAGGTTCCATTGGCGTGCAATCTCCTGAGTTTCCCAATGTTTAACCCCCTCTCAAACTTAGGTCAAAGTTTCTATGTGAAACCAATAGTTGCTTATGGTGGAAAAGTTTCTTAAAGGAAATTCACGGGAGAGTTAGGGACATATGTTCCCTGACAGACAAACTGGAGGGCAGATTATGAGCCTATATGACCTGATCGTTATTGGTGGTGGCCCGGGCGGCTATGTTGCAGCCATTCGCGCGGCTCAGCTGGGTCTCAAGGTGGCCTGTATCGAAGGGCGCGGAACCCTGGGCGGTACCTGTCTTAATGTCGGCTGTATCCCCTCCAAGGCGATGCTCTCCTCCTCCGGTAAATATGAAAGCCTGTCGCATTTGGCCGGTCACGGGATTGCTATTGATGGCGCCCGGCTGGATCTGGACGCGATGATGGCGCGCAAGGACAAGATTGTCGGCGATCTTACCAAAGGCATTGCCTTCCTGTTCAAGAAGAACGGCGTTGATCTGATCGAAGGCTGGGCCAGCATTCCCGCTGTCGGCAAGGTGAAGGTTGGCGACGAGATCCACGAGACCAAGAACATCCTGATCGCCTCCGGCTCCGAACCCACCCCGCTGCCGGGCGTCGATATCGACGAGGGCGACGTGGTGTCCAGCACCGGCGCGCTGACCCTGCCAGAGGTGCCCAAGCATCTGGTGGTGGTCGGTGCCGGTGTCATCGGGCTGGAGCTGGGTCAGGTCTGGTCGCGTCTTGGTGCAAAGGTCACCGTGGTCGAATATCTCGACCGGATCCTGCCGGGCATCGACGGCGAAATCGCCAAACTGGCACAGCGCGCCCTGTCCAAACGGGGGCTGAAGTTCCAGCTGGGCCGCGCGCTGAAATTCATCGACCGGGGTGAGGAGGGACTGACCCTGACGCTGGACCGCGTCGGCAAAGACAAAGAAGAGCAGCTGGTCGCAGACAAGGTGCTGATCGCCATCGGCCGTCGCCCGGTGATCCGGGGTCTGGGGCTGGAAGCGCTGGGTGTTTCCGTCAATGCGCGCGGCTTTGTCGAGGTGGACGAACGCTTCTCCACATCTGTCGAAGGCATTTATGCGATTGGTGATTGTGTGCCTGGCCCGATGCTGGCGCATAAGGCTGAGGAGGACGGCGTGGCCTGTGTCGAGATGCTCGCCGGTCAGGCGGGGCATGTGGATTACAACACGGTCCCCGGCATCGTCTATACGGACCCCGAAGTGGCATCGGTGGGCAAGACCGAAGAGGCGCTGAAAGAGGCGGGCACGGATTACATTGTCGGCAAATTCACCTTCATGGCCAATTCCCGTGCCCGTGCGCAGGGCGAAACCGACGGCGCGGTCAAAGTGCTGGCAACGCCCGAAGGCCAGATCCTGGGCGCCCATATCTGCGGCGCACATGGCGGTGATCTGATCGCCGAACTGGTGCTGGCCATGACCAAAGGCGCCACCGTTGGTGAGGTGGCGGCCACCTGCCACGCGCATCCGGCGATGGCCGAAGCGGTGAAGGAAGCCTGCCTTGATGCCATGGGCCGGGCCATCCACGCCTGATCGCAGCCTGATCTCTCGCCCTGAGGAGGTACCCCAGATGAACGTCCCGATGCCGCGGCTCCGCCACCCGGAAAAGTCGAAAAAGGCCGATAGCGAGATCCCGCGCAAGCCGAAGTGGATCCGCCGCAAGAAAATCGAGAGCGCGGAATATTTCGAAACCCGTCGTCTGATGCGGGACCACAATCTGACCACCGTCTGTGAAGAGGCCGCCTGCCCCAACATCGGTGAATGCTGGTCCAAACGCCACGCCACCATGATGATCATGGGCGAGGTCTGCACCCGTGGCTGTTCCTTCTGCAACGTCTCCACCGGCCGCCCCGATGCGCTGGACGCCTTTGAGCCGGGCCGCGTGGCCTTGGCAGTGAAGAAACTGGCGCTGCGTCATGTGGTGATCACCAGCGTTGACCGCGACGATCTTGAGGACGGCGGCGCCGAGCATATTGCCCAGACCATCCGCGCCGTGCGACACCAGACCCCCGACACCACGATTGAGGTGCTGACCCCGGATTTCCTCGGCAAAGGCAACGCCGCAGAGATCGTGTTTGAGGCCGCGCCGGATGTGTTCAACCACAATCTGGAAACCGTGCCGCACCTCTACCCCCGTGTCCGCCCCGGCGCGCGCTATTACAGCTCGCTGCGCCTGCTGGATGACGCCAAACGCGCCAATCCGCAGGTGTTCACCAAATCCGGCCTGATGGTTGGCATGGGCGAAACTTTGGAAGATCTGCGTCAGGTGATGGACGATCTGCGCGCCGCAGATGTCGATTTCCTGACCGTGGGCCAATATTTGCAGCCCACCCCGAAACATCATCCGATTGATCGCTTCGTCACCCCTGAGGAGTTCGAGCAGATTGAGCGGATGGCCCGCAGCAAAGGGTTCCTGGGTGTCTCGGCGACACCTCTGACCCGCTCATCCTTCCACGCGGATGAGGATTTTGCAGCGCTGAAAGAGGCCCGGAACAGGCAGCTCGCCAGCGTCAATGTCGGGGGTGAACAGTAACCCGTCACCCCCGGATTGGGGTCTGCCCCGCGGCTGGTCGGTCGCGGCAGGAGGGGCGGAACCCAGAAAACGACTTGTCATCGGTCGCGAACCGCAGCAAAGGCCGGGACAGGCAATCTAAGGCCAGAGAATACCACCTAAAGGGAGGAAAAATATGGAAGTTCTGAATTCAATTGTGGGCTATATCAACGGGATCGTCTGGGGCCCGCTGATGTTGGTCCTCATTCTTGGCGTTGGCCTGTTTTTGCAGGTCGGGCTGAAGCTGATGCCCATCCTGCGCATCGGCACCGGCTTTGCGCTGCTGTTCAAAGGCCGCGAGGCGGGCGATGGCGAAGGCCAGATCTCACCGTTTAACGCGCTGATGACCGCGCTGTCCGCCACCATCGGCACCGGCAACATCGCCGGCGTTGCAACCGCCGTGTTCCTCGGCGGTCCCGGCGCGCTGTTCTGGATGTGGATGACCGCACTTGTGGGTATGGCCACCAAATATTCTGAAGCCGTGCTGGCGGTGAAATACCGTGAGCAGGACGGTCAGGGCAACTACGTCGGTGGCCCGATGTATTACATCAAAAATGGTCTTGGCCAGAAATGGGCCTGGCTGGGCTTTGCCTTTGCTCTGTTCGGCGCAATTGCGGCCTTTGGCATCGGCAACGGTGTGCAGGCCAATGGTGTGGCGCAGGTGCTGGAAACCAACTTTGGCTTCAACCCGTCCATCACCGGTATCGTGCTGATGGCGCTGACCGGTGCCGTGATCCTCGGCGGTATCACCCGCATTGGGGCTGTGGCCGGTAAGCTGGTGCCGTTCATGGCCGTGAGCTACATCACCATCGGTCTGTTGGTGCTGATCATCAACGCCGACCAACTGGGCAACGCCTTGGGTCTGGTTTTCACCTATGCCTTCACCCCTTCCGCTGCTGAAGGTGGCTTTGCCGGGGCTGCGGTCTGGGCCGCGATCCGCTTTGGTGTGGCGCGTGGCGTGTTCTCGAACGAAGCCGGTCTGGGCTCCGCTCCGATTGCGCATGCCGCAGCTGAGACCAAAGGTCCGGTAAACCAGGGTCTGATCGCGATGCTGGGCACGTTCATCGACACCATCATCGTCTGCTCCATCACCGGTCTGGCGATCATCGCCTCCGGCGCCTGGACCTCGGGCGAAAGTGGCGCTGCGCTGACGTCGCTGGCGTTTGAAACCTCCCTGCCCGGCTTTGGTGGCTATGTGATTGCCATCGCGCTGTCGATCTTTGCCTTTACCACCATTCTCGGCTGGTCCTACTATGGCGAGAAATGCGTCGGCTACCTGCTGGGCGCCAAGGTGCTGATCGGCTACCGTGTGCTGTGGATCGTCGCGATCTACTTTGGGGCCACCGCTGATCTGGGCTTCATCTGGCTGCTGGCAGACACGCTGAACGCCATGATGGCGATCCCGAACCTGATCGCCCTCGCCCTGCTGAGCCCGGTTGTCTTCAAGGTGACCAAGGAGTTCTTTGCCTCCAACGGGCAGACCGAAGAGCCGAGCAAAGGCGCGGCAGAATAACCAAAATCAACCTACATCGGGGCGCGGCAGGCGTCGCGCCCCGGTTCCTTTCAAATTCCAATTCAAGGGCAAGACGCTATGACCGACGCGCCGAAACGTACTCCGCTCTATGACCTGCATGTCGCCCTCGGCGGCAAGATGGTCGACTTTGCCGGCTGGGAAATGCCGGTCCAATACCCCATGGGCATCATGGGAGAGCACAAGCAGTGCCGCGAGAAAGCTGCGCTGTTCGATGTCAGCCACATGGGTCAGGTGATCCTGCGCGGCGACAACGTCGGCGAGAAACTGGAAGCGATCTGCCCGCAGGCCTATGCCACCCTCAAGGAAGGCAAGGCGCGCTATGGTTTCTTCACCAATGAAGACGGCGGCATCATGGATGACCTCATCGTCTCCAACGCTGGCGACCATTATTTCGTCGTGGTGAACGCAGCCCTGCGTCATCAGGACATTCCCCATATGAAGGCGCATCTCGACGGCGTCGAAGTAACTGAGATCTTCGACCGGGCACTGGTCGCTGTTCAGGGTCCCGCCGCCGAAAACGTCGTAGGCGATCTTTGCCCTGCTGCCCGTGAGATGAAGTTCATGGAAACCATCGTCGCTGATATCGACGGTGTGGAATGCCGCCTGTCACGCCTCGGCTACACCGGCGAAGATGGCTATGAGATTTCCATTCCCGATGCAGACGCCGAACGCATCACCAAACTGTTCCTGGCCCATGAGGATTGTGAGCCGGCTGGTCTAGGCGCGCGTGACAGCCTGCGTCTGGAAGCCGGTCTTTGCCTCTATGGCAACGACATCGACCAGTCGACCTCCCCGATTGAGGCGTCGCTGGCCTGGGCGATCCAGAAACGCCGCAAGGAAGAAGGCGGCTTCCCCGGTGCCGACCGCATCCAGAAAGAGCTGGCCGACGGCGCTGCCAAGAAACTGGTCGGGATCAAACCCTCCGGTCGCGCCCCTGCCCGTCAGCACGTCGAGATCCAATGCGCCGAAGGCAACACCATCGGTGAGATCACCTCCGGCTGCTTTGGCCCCACCGTCGGCGGCCCGGTTGCCATGGGCTATGTTGCGGCCCCGCACGGCAAAGCCGGCGAACAAGTCAAGCTGATCATTCGGGGCAAGGCCCATGACGCAGAAATCGTCGCCCTGCCCTTCGTCACCCAGAATTACAAACGCTAAGCTCCAGGAGTACCCGAGATGACCACCTATTATTCCGAAGATCACGAATGGATCACCGTCGAGGGCGACACCGCCACGCTCGGCATCACCAAACACGCGGCTGACCAGCTGGGCGAAGTTGTCTTTGTCGAGCAGCAGGACACCGGCGAAGAGTTCGAAAAAGGCGGCGAGATCGGCGTCATTGAATCGGTGAAAGCGGCGTCGGAAATCTACGCGCCTCTGGATGGTGAAATCACCGCCGTGAACGAAGATCTGGCCGACAACCCCAGCGCCCTGAACGAAGACCCGGAAGGCGCGGCCTGGATCTACAAAATCAAGCTCTCCGACAGCGCCCAGCTGGAAGATCTGATGGATCTGGACGGCTACAAGGCCCTGATCGGCTGATCCTGCTGATGGGCCGGGCCGGCTGTCGTGCTGGCCCGACCCCTCCCTTGATTACCCGCCGGTATGGTCCGGCGGGACCACCACGAATTAGGACATTCCCATGGCCTTCAAACTGACTGATTACGAAGCCTACGACTTTGCCAATCGCCGCCACATCGGGCCCAGCCCGCGTGAGATGGCTGATATGCTGAAGGTGATCGGCTTCAACACCCTCGATGAGCTGATCGACGCCACCGTGCCGTCCGCCATCCGCCAGAAAGAGGCGCTGGACTGGGGCCCGGCGATGACCGAACGCGATGCGCTCTTCCACATGAAAGAGATCGCGGGCAAGAACAAGGTGCTGACCTCCCTGATCGGTCAGGGCTACCACGGCACCACCACACCCGCCCCGATCCTGCGCAACATTCTGGAAAACCCCGCCTGGTACACGGCTTACACGCCCTATCAGCCCGAGATTTCGCAGGGTCGTCTTGAAGCGCTGTTGAACTTCCAGACCATGGTCAGCGATTTAACCGGCCTGCCGGTGGCCAATGCCTCGCTGCTCGACGAAGCCACTGCCGCCGCCGAAGCCATGGCGATGGCGCATCGCGGCTCGCGCTCCAAGGCGAATAACGCGGCCTTCTTCGTGGATAAGAACTGCCACCCGCAGACCGTCGCCGTGATCAAGACCCGCGCCGAGCCTCTGGGCATCGATGTTGTCGTTGCCGAACCGGCAGAACTGGATGCGGGCGCCGTCTTTGGCGCGATCTTCCAGTATCCCGGCACCCATGGTCACGTCACCGACTTCAGCGACCAGATTGCCGCCCTGCACGAGCACAAGGGCATCGCGGTTGTGGCCGCCGACATCCTGTCGTTGGCGCTGCTGAAATCCCCCGGTGAAATGGGCGCGGACATCGCCATCGGTTCGACCCAGCGTTTTGGCGTTCCGATGGGCTACGGCGGCCCGCACGCTGCCTATATGGCGACTTCGGACAAGCTGAAACGCTCGATGCCGGGCCGGATTATCGGCGTGTCCATCGATGCCCGCGGCAACAAGGCCTACCGCCTGTCGCTGCAAACCCGCGAACAGCACATCCGCCGCGAGAAAGCCAACTCCAACGTCTGTACCGCACAGGCGCTGCTGGCCGTGATCGCGTCGATGTATGCCGTCTACCACGGTCCCGATGGCATCAAGGCGATTGCCCAGTCCGTCCACCGCAAGACCGCGCGTCTGGCGGCTGGTCTGGAAGAGGCCGGGTTCAAGGTTGAGCCGGAAGTCTTCTTCGACACCATCACCGTCGAAGTTGGCCACCTGCAGAAAACCGTCATGGAAGCCGCCGTCCAGCGGGGCATCAACCTGCGCCGCGTCGGCGAAACCAAGGTTGGCATCTCGCTCGACGAACAGACCCGCCCCGAAACCATCGAGGCCGTCTGGGGTGCCTTTGGCATCGAGCGCAAGGACGACAGCTCCAACAAGCAGTACCGTCTGCCCGAAGCCATGCTGCGCGACAGCGAGTATCTGACTCACCCGATCTTCCACAAGAACCGGGCCGAGGCAGAGATCACCCGCTACATGCGCCGTCTAGCCGACCGCGACCTGGCGCTGGACCGTGCGATGATCCCGCTTGGCTCCTGCACCATGAAGCTGAACGCGACCATCGAAATGATCCCGGTCACCTGGCCGGAATTTGGCAACCTGCACCCCTTCGTTCCCGAAGATCAGGCGCAGGGCTACCACCAGATGATCGCCGATCTGAACGACAAGCTGTGCCAGATCACCGGCTATGATGCGATCTCCCAGCAGCCGAACTCCGGTGCGCAGGGCGAATATGCGGGCCTGCTGACGATCCGCAACTACCACGCATCGCGTGGCCAAGCGCATCGCAACGTCTGCCTGATCCCAACCTCGGCTCATGGCACCAACCCTGCGTCCGCGCAAATGGTAGGCTGGAAAGTGGTTCCGATCAAAGCGGACGACAACGGCAACATCGACGTCGCAGATTTCCGCGAGAAGGCAGAGAAACACTCTGACCACCTTGCGGCCTGCATGATCACCTACCCGTCCACCCATGGCGTGTTTGAGACCACCGTTCAGGAGGTCTGCCAGATCACCCATGATCACGGCGGTCAGGTCTATATCGATGGCGCCAATATGAACGCGATGGTGGGTGTGTCCCGTCCGGGTGATATTGGCGGCGACGTCAGCCACCTGAACCTGCACAAGACCTTCTGCATTCCGCATGGCGGTGGTGGCCCCGGCATGGGTCCGATCGGCGTCAAGGCGCATCTGACCGAGCACCTGCCGGGTCACCCGGAATACGGCACCGCCGTGGGTCCGGTCTCAGCGGCGCCCTTCGGCTCGCCTTCGATCCTGCCGGTCAGCTGGGCGTATATCCTGCTGATGGGTGGCGCTGGCCTGACCCAGGCGACCAAGGTGGCAATTCTCAACGCCAACTACATCGCCGCGCGTCTGCAGGATGCCTATCCGATCCTCTACACCTCCGAATCCGGTCGTGTGGCGCATGAGTGCATTCTGGACACCCGTCCGCTGAATGACGAGGCTGGCGTCTCCGTTGACGATGTGGCCAAGCGCCTGATCGACAGCGGGTTCCACGCGCCGACCATGTCCTGGCCGGTGGCTGGCACGCTGATGGTGGAGCCGACGGAATCCGAACCCAAGGATGAGCTGGACCGCTTCTGCGAAGCCATGCTGTCCATCCGGTCGGAAGCGCAGGATATCATCGACGGTAAGATCGATGCTGAAAACAACCCGCTGAAGCACGCCCCACACACGGTGCGCGATCTGGTTGGTGAGTGGGATCGTCCCTACTCGCGCGAGCAGGCCTGCTTCCCTCCGGGCAACCTCGGCGTTGATAAATACTGGCCGGCGGTGAACCGCGTCGACAACGCCTATGGCGACCGCAACCTGATCTGCACCTGCCCTCCGATGGAGGACTATGCAGAGGCGGCTGAATAAGCCTCCCTCCCAAGACCCGAGGTGTCGCCGGTCTCGACCGGCGGCCCTCCTGTCCGGACCAATCCACGTACAGTACGAGAGGCAGACAGATGACCATCCACTCCCCGCACCACGGCGATACCGATTTTGCATTGGCCCATGGCCGCGCCTTGCGCCACATCGACGTCGTCCTTCCCGAAGGCGCGCCGCGTTCCTCCGCCCAGATCATCCTGGATCTGTTCGAGGCCGCGAATGAGCTGTTGGACGGGGTGCAATACCGGGTGCGTGTCTGTGGTCTGGATATGCTCTCCAGTGGTCCAGCCGGTGCCCGGCCGCGCTCTCTCGTGGTGTTTCTCGGCGATATTCACAGCCGCTGGCAGCTGTCTCCCAAGGAGCGCGCCCGCGTCAATCAGGTGATGCGACTGGCAGACCGCAGCGCCTTTGTCGGCGGTGCCGTGTTCCTGTTGGATGCGCTGGCGCGTGGCGATGACCATGATCTGGCAATCCACCCGAATTTCCTTGCCTCAGCCGGGGAATGCAGCCTGCGTCAAGATCAAGACGGCGCCGCAACCGCTGTCTCCGGCACGGTGCATTCGGCGATCTGCAATTTCGCCACACCGCGGATGCTGCTGGACATCGTTGCCGCCGATTGCGGACGTCTGGCCGCTGATGGCATGGCGCATTACCTTGGCCTTGATACCGGCAAACGCCCGACCAAAAGCCGCGTTGCCCTGAACCTTGAACAGAAATCCGCAGGCGATACGCTGATCACCCAATGCCTTGCGGTGATGCAGGACAACATCGAGGTGCCGCTCTCAGTCGCTACCTTGGCTGACACTCTCAATGTCTCCACCCGCTGCCTGCAGCGCCGATTTACCCGCCATTTCGACCGCTCACCGCTCAGCGTGTATCGCGCGCTGCGGGTGGAGCGCGCCCATCAGCTGCTGACCCAGACCGATATTCCGGTGCGTCAGGTTGCTGTGGCCACCGGATTTGGCAGCTATCAAAGCCTCAGCCAGCATATCCGCGAAACCTATGGCCATTCCCCCGACGTGATCCGCCGCAGCGCCTTTCGCGGCGTGGCCCCCGAAACCATGCGCCCGCGCCGGTTTCGCCAGTCCGAGACCACAGCCCTCGAACCCCGCACAATGTAACGCAAGAGCTGTGGCGTGACGGCCATCCGTCATCCTGTCACGGTCACCGGTCTATGTGCCCCACCACGCTATCGACAGCCAGATCAACAAGTTGCCCGCGAGGGGTCCACTCAACCCCCTGCATGGTGATCAGCGAATGCATGATCCCGTGAAGTTGGCAAATCAGGCCATCGGTTGCGATCTTCACCCGTTCGTGACAGCGCGGAAGCTCCAGCCCGCTGGCGACAGTATTGAAAAAGATCTCATAGGCATCGATCACGGACTCCCGCGACACAAATGAGGTGACGTCCTTTTTGCTGACACCTGAACTCATGAAGACAAGGTGATAGTGGTCAATATTGCGGAACCAGTAGTCGACATAGGAATGGCTGGCGCTGCGCAATCTGTCCACTGGCGTCTGCACGCCCGTCGCGGCGGAATCTACCTCCTTGAAGGCTGCGCCGAGAATATGCGCCCAGATCGTGGATAGGATCTCCATTTTGCTGGGGAAATACCTGTAGAGCGCCATCGGCGTTAGCCCCACCTCCTTGCCAAGCCGACGCATCGAAACCGATGCGAACCCCTCCTGTATGAACAGATGCAGGGCTACGGTGGTGATCTCCTCCCGGCGCTGTTGCAACGCATCTTCGGACAAGGCAGGCCGCCCGCGCCTGGGCGTTGCCCCTTGCTTGGTCACATCACCGGTCATGGCAGGGCTCATCTCTCAACATAAAAATAAATTATACGCGTATAATTTTAATTGCCAAGCGCGACCAATAACTATACGCGTAAGATAATACCTATTCACGCTTCTGCCCTCACACCTCAATCAAGACAGAGAGCCATCATGCACTACGCCTTGAGAACAGTTTTGACCCTCACCGGGATCATCATTATCGCACTGGGTCTGAATGTTGCTCTGGGCGGGATACAGACACTTGGATGGCAGGGCGCAGACCCGTTTCTTGAGGTGACTGACCTGGAGATATTCGCCGTGCGCGACAACCATGTCAGGTTCATTGCTGGTGTCTGGATGGCCGTTGGCATACTCATGATCCTTGGCGCCACGCGCTTGCGTCAGATGCGATCCATCTTGCTGACACTCGTCGCAATGGTGTTCACAGGCGGGGTGATGCGGCTGTCCGCTGCCGATACCGGAGTGCTCTTCAGCATGGACATCGCGCCATCACTCATCGCTGAGCTTGTTCTCTTCCCAATATTGGGATGGTGGATTTTTGTGGCGACCCATCGGCCAATCTGATGAAAGCAGATGTTGCATCACGCTCAGCCCGCTAGGGATTGCGCTGCCCTGTGCCAGCCTCCGTCGCCACCTGCGCGCCGATCCGGCATCGGATCAGAGCCGATCCTTGATATGATACCAGCCAAAGGCCAGCGGCAGCGACAACCGCCGCCAGCGGCCCAGCTCAAACCGGCGCAGGGGCCGCTGCATCAGATCCGGGTGCGGCCGCGTGTGACGCCCCAACGCCTGATCGGCGATCAGCGCCCCGGCATAAGGTGCCATACAGACACCGCTGCCATGATAGCCAAGCGCCGCAAAGGCATTATCCATCCCCGGTATCGCCCCGGCAAAGGGCACCAGATTGCGGGTCATGCAGATGAGGCCGGACCAGAAATGCTCTGTCTCGACCGCACGCCAGGCCGGGAACATCCGGTCAAAATCGGCCCGCGCCTTCGCCTCGGTGACGGCGATATTCTCCTCGCTTACCCGAACCGAGCCGCGCAGCCCCAACAACAGGCGACGATCCGGCAACAGACGCAGATAATGCAGCAGCGTGCGGCTGTCGCAGACCATCTGCTCACTCCACCAGCCCTGATCAGCAATTTCTGCCTCGCTCAACGGGCGGGTCACCATGATATTGGACTGCACCGGCAGATAGCGCCCCGCCAGCGCCCCGGGCAGATCATCCGAAGAATAGCCATTGGTGGCAACCAGCAGATGCCGGGCGCGCACCTGCCCTTTCGGTCCCTGCAACAGATAGCCGCCCGCCGCCGGGATGATGGCCTGCACCGGCGTGTCGGAGAACATCCGCACCCCGGCAGCCTCCACCGCGCGGGTGAGGCCGAGCACGAATTTCATCGGGTTCAGCGCAAAGCCAACCGGCAGGTTGACTGCGCCATGAAACTCCGGGCTGTTCAGCCCATGGGCGGCCATCTCTTCCTGCGGGATAAACTCATAGGGCAGACCATAGCGACGGGTGTACTCCTGCCCGTAGTCATGCAGCTCCGTCAGGCGATCGGGGCGGTGGGCGACGAATGTATAGCCGCGTGAGTGACGATCGACCTCCAGCGCCAGCCGCTCCACATAGCTCTCCACCAGATCAACGGCGGCCCGCTCCGCTGCGAAAAACTGTTCCGCATCCGCCTGCCCATAGCGGCGCAGGATCGCATCATCCGCCAGCTTCGCGCTGCCAACGGACACCAGCCCGCCGTTGCGCCCAGACGCCCCCCAGCCCGGGCGCTGCGCATCCAGAAGCACCACATCGGCCCCGGCCTCCGCCAGTGTCAGCGCCGCCGACAACCCGGTGTAGCCGCCGCCAATCACGGCAAATTCTGCCGTGACCTCGTCCCGCAGCGGCGCGTATCGTGGCGCCGGATCCGGTAGGAAACGGTCCCAATACCGCCCGCTGATAGGCCGGTCGGTATAGGCAAGGGGTTCGTAAATACGTCTCATCCGGGCGCGCCCTCACAATCAGGTCCTGCCCCGGATCTATCCGCAGCAACCGGGGCGCCGTCAATCCCGCGCAGAAGCCTTGGGCAGGCGGGCCGCGTCAGCCGTGATAGCAGGCGATGGGGCGGCCTTCGACCTCGCGCAGGGCAACCGGCGTCTGATAAAGCGCGCTGAGGCTTTCGCTTGTCGCCACCTCCGCCACCGGTCCGGCAAAGGCAACGCGGCCAGCAGCAAGAGCGACGACATGATCAGCCCAGCTGATCGCATAGTTGAGATCATGCAGCACGATCACGATGCTCTTGCCGCGGGTATCCGCGAGATGCCGCAGCTGCGCCATCAGATTGCGCGCGTGGTTGAGGTCGAGATTGTTGAGCGGTTCATCCAGTAGCAACCAATCGGTATCCTGCGCATAGGCCATCGCGATAAACGCCCGTTGCCGCTGACCGCCGGACAATTCATCCAGGAACCGGTCGCGCAGATCCTCCAGTTCAAACAGCGCCAGCGCATCGGCAATGGCGGCCTGATCCTCCGCACCCAGCCGCCCCCGGCTGTGCGGCCAACGCCCGAAACCAACGAGATCGCGCACTCGCACCCGGCTCGCGACGTCCAACTGTTGACCGACCACCGCCATTCGGCGCGCCAGCTCTTCCGGTTTGATACTGCGCAGATCACATCCCGACAGGCTGATCCGCCCCCAGCTTGCCGTCAGCTGCTGCGCGATCAGCTTCAGCAACGTCGATTTCCCGGCCCCGTTCGGACCGATCAGCGCGGTGATCTGACCTGCGGGCAGGCAGGCATCCACCGTGTCCAGAATTGGTTTACCCCCCAGCGTGAACGACAGGCCTGTCACATCGATCATCTCAGTTTTCCTTTCAGCAGCAACAGGATGAACAGCAGGCCACCGCAGAATTCAATCACGATCGCAAGGCTGGATTGGAGCTGCAAAAGCCGCTCAAACAGGGTTTGTCCGGCGACCAGAATAATGGCGGCAATCAACGCCGAGGCGGGCAGCAGCAATGCGTGCCGATGGCTTTGCATCAGGCTGTGAGCGAGGCTGGTGACCAACAACCCGAGAAAGGCAATCGGCCCCACCAGCGCCGTCGAGACCGAGACCAGCGCGGCGATAATGCACAGCAGCTGCATTTGCAGCCGGTCGTATCTGACCCCCAGACTGCGGGCCTGATCGCGTCCCAATGCGGCCACATCCAGCAGCGCCGCGCGTCGCAACAGCCAGGGCGTCGCCAGCAGGGTCACTACCGCAGCGGCCAGCAGCGCGCCACGGTCGATACTGCCGAACTGCGCAAACATCCGCGTCTGCACCACGGCAAAGGCCGAGGGATCCATCAGCCGTTGTAGAAACACCGCCAGGGTGCGCAGCAATACAGCAATCACCACACCAACAAGGATCATCAGCTGGATGTCACCGCGGGTGCGCCGCAGCAGACCGGTGAACAACACCAGCGCGGCCGCCATCATCACGCCGGCATTCAACAGAAACCCCGCAAACCCCGACAGCTGGGCCATCGACGCCAGCCCGAACATCATCACTAGGACCGACTGCATCAGCAGAAACAGCGCATCAAATCCCATGATCGAGGGCGTCAGAATCCGGTTGTTGCTCAGCGTTTGAAACAGCACCGTCGCCAGGCCAATGGCCGTACCGACACATATTAGCCCCGCCAGCTTTGTTGCCCGCAGCTGCAGGATATAAGCCGACGGCACCCCGTCGGACCACGGCAACCCCCAGCTGATGAAACCGGCAGCCGCACCAATCAGCAGCCCCACCAGTACCAGCAACCGGCGGTCCAGCGGCACCAGCCGCCGCCCTTTCATGCGCGACAGAGCTACCTCAGCCATGGGCGGACCGTCGCAGCAGCATCACCAGAAACAGCGCCGCCCCAAACAGCCCGAAAACCGTGCCCGCCGGGATCTCGTAAGGGGCGCGCAGCAATCGGCCCAGCATGTCACAGACCAGCAGCAACCCCGCCCCAGTCGCCGCCACCACCGGCAGGCTGTCACGCAGGTTGTCGCCCATGATCCGTGACACCAGATTGGGCACCACCAGCCCGACAAAGGGCAGAACACCAACAGTCACGATCACCAACGCCGACACCAGCGACACCACCACCACGCCAAAGCCAAGCACCTGCCCGTAACGCAGGCCAAGCCCCCGGCTGGCCATCTCGCCCAGCCCCACAATGGTGAATTGATCCGCCACCAGATAGGCCAGCCCCGCCAGCAGCCCGGCCAGCCACAACAACTCGTACCGCCCAGACAGCACGCCGGAGAATTCGCCACTCATCCAGATCGCGAGATATTGCAGCAGATCGGCCTGAAACGCGATGAACCCGGCAGCGGCGGCCAGAATGCCCCCATAGACCAGACCCACCAGTGGCACCAACAGCGGCTGATGCGGGGGGATGCGCCGGGCCAGTGCCAGAAACACCAGCGTCCCCAGCAAGGCCGCCACCGCCGCACATAGCATCTTGGCAAAGATCGGCAGCGCGGGTGCCAGCAGAGTTGCCCCCAGCAACCCCAGCATGGCCGCCTCATTGGTGCCGGTGGTGCCCGGTTCGACAAAGCGGTTGCGCACCAGGAGCTGCATGATCACCCCGGCAACCGCCATCGTGGCTCCGGTCAGGATCACCGCCAGTGTGCGCGGGATGCGGCTGATCAGCAGCAGCTGCGCCGCCTTGGGGTCCTGCAACAGCGCAAGCGGTGAGGCCTGATTAACCCCGATCGCGCAGCTCAACCCCGCCAGCAACACCAAAAGCAACAGGCACAGGCAGATCGCACCGCGTGCGGATCTGCCCGGCTTGCCTAGCCCGATTGTTGATCCCGTGGCCTCAGCCACCGGCGGCAAAACCTGCACGGATCTGCTCCAGCGTGGCGGTCATCGACTGAATGCCACCGCCCGCAATGTAGATCGCAGCGGAGTCGAGATAAATGACCTGACCTTTTTTCCAGGCTTCGGTTCCGGTCACCAGCGCATTGTCCAGCGTCGCCGCAGCGGCTTGATTGTCCTGCCCGATGGCGTTGGCCCGGTCGATGACAATCAGCCAGTCGGGATTGGCCTGCGCGATATATTCAAAGGAAATCGCCTCACCATGAGTTGCGGCCTCTGCTGCCTTTGCGGCTTCGGCTGCATCGCCAGAGGTTGCCTCCGACTGCTCGATCATCGCCTCCGGCAGGTTGAGCGCGCCGTGCAACCAGCCAAAGCGAGACTGCGCGCCATAGGTGGTCACTTTCGGCCCATTTGTCATCACGATCAACGCCCGTCCGCGCCCGTCTACGGCAGCCCGCGCCGCCTCCAGCTTGGCCAGAAACGCGGTTTCAAGGGCTGCCGCCGCCTCCCCGCGCCCCATCAGTGCGCCATAGCTGCGCAGTCGCGACAACGCCAGATCGACGTGGCTGGCGCCCCAGATGGTCATATCAATGGTGGGCGCGATCTCCGACAGCGCCTCAACTTGACGGGAGGAACGCCCACCCGCCACGATCAGATCCGGCGCCAGTCCTGCAATTGCCTCGAAATCCGGCTCAAACAGCGTCCCCATTGGCGCCGCCTCAGCCTGCTGTTTGTCCAGATAATCCACATAAAGCCGCGACGGCAGCCCGGCCATGGGCACGTCCAAAGCTGCCAGCGTATCGACGGCAGCGATGTCCAGCACCACAATTTTCTGGGGCTGCGCGGGCAGATCCCGCATACCCAAAGCGGTCATGACAGGCACGGTGGCGCGGTCTGTCCCTGTGGTGGTCTGATCTGCCGTGGCCGTACCCGCCAGTCCAAGCATCAATGCAGCGGCCAGCTGCAATCGCGTCCATTTTGCCATGTGTTCAATCCCGTCAGATGGATAACGGCTGGCAATCAGGCTGGCTCAAAATCGCCCGTTTGTTAGGCCGGGCGCCAGCAAAAGTCCAGAGATCATTCCCACCGGCGCTCTGTCCCGCGCGACAAGTGACGCAGGGTTTAGGGAGACAGCAGAAAATAATTTTATCGCCCTGCTTGCACGAGGGCGTATTGCTCACTATGAGATCGACAGTCCGAAAGCGGGCGCAGCCAGGTTTCCCCAAGCTAACACCAGTTTATCACGCGGGTTACCATGGCACATACCACAGCACAAAAATCATCCATCCTCCTGACCGGTCTGCTGTGCAGCACGGCCCTGACGGTGTTTTCCGCAACCAAAGGCCACGCAGAGGACGATGGCGTCCTGTCGCTGGACCCGATCATCGTGAAGCAGCGCGACGCCGATGGTGATGCCGCAGACCGCGCCACCGCCGTCTATGTCGCAGATGCCGAAATCGAGCGCGCCGCGATGGGTGATCTTAAGGATCTGTTTGCGGGCATCGCATCCGTTTCGGTTGGTGGCGCCATTCCCGTCGCACAGAAAATCTACGTCAACGGGATCGACATGCTGAAACTGGCCATTCAGGTGGACGGCGTCAGCCAGAACAACCGCGTGTTCCACCACGCCAGCGCCAATGCCTTTGACCCCGGTCTGATGAAATCCGTTCGGGTTGACCCCGGTGTGGCCCCCGCCGATGCAGGTCCCGGTGCGCTTGCTGGCCGGGTCGTGATGGAAACCATCGATGCCGAAGATATCCTGACCGAAGGACAGGCCATTGGCGGCAAAACACGCCTCAGCTACGGCGAAAATGGCGATACCTTCGGCACCTCGCTGACGCTGGCAGGGCAGTCCAACGGCTTTGAGATCCTGCTTTATGGCAAGCGCATGACTGGCGACGACTACACCGATGGTGCTGGCAATGTCGTCAGCGGCACCCGCAGCGACCTGACCGCAGGCTTGCTGAAACTGGCCTATGAAAGCGACACCGGGCACCGGTTCGAATTCTCCGGCCAGCAGATGCAAGACACCGCTCTGCGCAACCGTCGCGCAAACTTCGGCACAGCACCCTTCAATCCGCTCGGCACGGTCTACGACACCAAACGTACCGTCTATTCGCTGCGCTATGAGAATGTGAACGGCGGCGGCAACTGGGATCCCTCGGCCACCATCGGCTTTTCCGAGAATGAGATCGGCAGCATCGGCACCACCGAAACCAGCGTGGGTGTCACCCGGACCTATTCCGCCACATTCCAGAACCGCTTCCACCTGTCGGAGAGCGACACCATCACGGCCGGGATCGATTTTCAGGATCAGAAAAGCTCCGCCAGCGGTGACTTCTGGGGCACCAACCGCCCCTCCGAGACCAGCCAGACCATTGGCGTCTTTGCTCAGGCCCGCCTACAACCTAGTGACCGGCTCAAAGTCTCCGCCGGTCTGCGTTATGACTGGAATGCCTTCACCGGGCAGGATTTTGGCCAAAGCGGCAGCCCCTATGAGCAGGACAGCTCCGGTCTGAGCGGCAACCTCTCGATCGTCTATGACGTCAATAATGCACTGTCGTTGCGGGCAGGTTATTCCAACGTCTTTGGCGGTATCGGGATTGAGGACAACTTCCTGTTCTATCGCGACTGGGATTACTCAGCTCTGAAACCCAGACGCGCCAGCAATGTGGTCGTCGGCGCGGACTGGCAGAGCGGCAATTGGACCCTCGGCGCTGAGGTCTTCCAGACCAAGATCGACGATACCCGCGACCTCGCGGGCCCTTCCGTCACCAACTTCGATTTTGAAAGCAAGGGCTACAACCTTGGCGCGACTTATGGTTGGGATGGCGGCTTTGCCCGTCTGACCTTCAGCGACAGCGAAACTAAGGTGAACGGCGCCGCAACCTCCAGCTACTATGTGCTGGATTCAGGCGCTCCGCTTGGTCAGGTCCTCGCGCTGGAGGTTCAGCAGGAGCTGCCACAGTGGAACCTTGTTGTCGGCGGCCATGTCGATGCTGCCTTCAGCTATGACCAACAGCTGAACGAAGTCGACCCAACAACCAAGCTGGAAGGTTACGAGGTGCTCAACCTCTTCGCTGAATACCGCCCGGCGGCCTACGACAACGTGACGATCCGTGCCGAGATCAACAACGTCTTTGATCGTCAATACGCCGACCGCGCCACCTATGGCGGCGACTATCCCGGCTTCCCGACCCTCAAAGAGCCAGGCCGTTCTGTCTCGCTCGTGGCCAATGTCTCTTTCTGAGACGCGGGCCTGATCGCCCATGATCCTGACCTGCGGGCGCGCCTTTTCTAAGGGCGCGCCCGCTTCGGCAAGAATACACCTATAGCGATAAAACACCTTTTGAATCATGCTGGAATTTTCTAGTTAGCGCGCATGACATCATGCCAATGCGGTCGGGACCTCACCGCCGCTTAGCCGCCAGCATCTCGCTAGTTCCCATTTCAAATCGCCAGTCAGAGCCACCTGCCGGGATCACTATGCCTGGTGGACATTTGCCCCTGTCTGGCACGGCTGCGGAACGCTGTGAGAGATGCACCAAATTCAACACCACCCCACCCGGCTTACCCGGTTTTCGGGGACCGCCGGGCTTGTGGGGCCACACCCATGATCGCCTATCAACCCGCGCTTATCCCCGCGCCAACATCGGCACAGGCCGATACTTCTGGTTGTGCCATCGCTGCAGAGACGGCGCTGGCCGCCAGTCTTCAGGCGCTGGTCAATGGTTTCTTGCGGGAATGCCCCGCATTACCCGGAGACCGAAAGCCATCATCCGCGGATCATCGCCCTCAGGTCGACATCGCGCTGGGGCATACCCCAGCAACGCTGCGCCTTCACCTGCGCTACATCTCGATGACCGGTCCGCTGAAATTCGGCACCGCTCAGCTGCGCTTCAACGGTGAGCGCTACTGGCAGTCGGCCCCGCCGACGCAAGTGATTAGCCTGATCGCTCAGGAGTGTTTCCATCGCACCGGGGCAACGGATCCCGCCAAGCTCCCCGCGTTTCTGCGTGCCATTTTCAACAGCAATGCCGAGATCGAAGCCGCCCTTCACCACACAGCGACCACCGCCCGCCCCACCGGGTTTCATCAGGCCGAACAATCGCTGGTTTATGGCCACTGGCTGCATCCCACACCCAAAAGCCGGGATGGCCTGACAGACTGGCAACAGGTTGCCTATGCCCCTGAGTATGCCGGTGAATTCCAGCTGCATCTCTTTGCCGCGCGGGCCGATATCATCCGTCACGACAGTGTTGTCGCACCGATCTCAGAAATCCTGAACGAAATTCCCGGCCTCAAAGACAACCTGCTGGATGACCTCTCCCTGCGCCCCGATGAGCAGCTGATCCCGGCGCATCCGTTGCAGGCGCAGGCGCTGTTATTGACCCCTACGGTGCAAGCTCTGCTCGCCAGCGGTCAGCTGCGCGACCTTGGTCCTGCTGGCCCCCGTTTCACACCCAGTTCCTCTCTTCGGACGGTCTTTTCCGCAAACTGTCCATGGATGCTGAAATTCTCGGTTCCCGTGCGGCTGACCAATTCGCTGCGCGTCACCCTCACCAGCGAGTTGCAGCAGGGCGTCGCTATGGCCCGACTGCTGCGCAAGTTGAACGTCGCGGACAGCCTGCCGCAGTTTCAGATTATTGACGACCCCGCCTATCTGACCGTGACCGACCCAAAGGGCCGCGAAAGCGGGTTTGAGGTGATCTTCCGCCGCAATCCGTTTCAGGGCACGGCCGGGGACGGGATCTTTACGCTAGCGGCCCTCACCGCTGATCCCCACCCCGGGCGCGCCTCGCTGCTTGCCACGCAGATCCGCGATCTTGCCACTCGCAGCCGGACCACGCGCAGGCAAACCGCAGCGCGTTGGTTCAAGGCCTATCTCGCGTGCATGCTGACCCCGGTTCTGACGCTCTATGACCGGCATGGCATCGCGCTGGAGGCGCATCAGCAGAACGCACTTCTGGACCTTTCCACAGGCCTGCCGCAACGCGGATACTATCGTGACAATCAGGGTTATTTCATCACCGAAGACGCGTTCACCCAGCTGCGCGAGATCGAGCCGAGCCTCGCCAATGTGCCCGCTCTGGTGTTCAGCCGCGGCCATATCAATGCGCGGCTGACCTACTACCTTGTGGTCAATCAGATCTTTGCAGTGATCTGGCGCATGGGCTGTGATGGGCTGGTGCCGGAACAGGCTCTGCTGCTCCAGCTGCGGGACCATCTGCAGCAGATGATGCCCCGGTTGACCGGCGCCGCCCGCGCATTGGTCAGCGAGCTGTTGCAGGCCCCCAGACTGGCGACAAAAGCCAATTTGCTGACCCGCTTGCATGATCTCGACGAGTTGCAAACCGAGACGCAGGAGGGGGTTTTTCTCGATATGCCCAACCCGCTTGCTGCGCTGCAACCCCAAACCACGGAGGCGGTTGCCGATGTCTTTGCCTGACTATGCCACGCCGACGACCACCCCGGACGCTGCCCTCCCGCTCCACGGCTCGACCGTTGCGATGCAGCGCGTGCTGCGACAGCTTTGTGAAGCGCTGCTGAGCGAAGGTTGCGCAAGGATGATCACCGAGCAGGACGGCAGGCTGTGCTGGCATCTCGGCCCTGCAATGTTTCGCGCGCAGGGTCGCTGCGGCGCTTTCAGCCGCTACCGGCTGGCGCCCGGCAGCATCGAAATCGCGCGCGATCACAGCTGGCAACCTGCCGATCTGGAGGATGTGCTCTCGTCGATCGACGCCCCTGATGCTGCGTTGGCGGGCCTGCGGACCGATCTGCGGCGCACCGCGGAACTGGATGACCTAAACCACCAGCAGATCCCCCGGTTGATCCGGCGGCACCAGCTGGGCGTCGCGCAGATGGAGCGCGCCCTTCACGAAGGTCACCCCTACCATCCGTGCTACAAGGCTCGCAGCGGCTTCAGCGATGACGATCATCTGCGCTTTGGGCCGGAAGCAGGCCAGCGCTTTCGCCTGATCGGGCTGCTGTTCCACCCTGATCTGATCCAGCAAAACCTACCTGATGATGAGTTCTGGCCCCGCGAGTTGGGACAGCCAGAATGGAACCGCATCCAAGGGATCGCTGCAAATCATGACATTGATCTGGGGACGCGAGGCTATGCCCTGCTGCCGGTGCATCCTTGGCAATGGGGCCAGCTGGCGCAGGATCCGCTCATCCTTGCGTGGCAATCGGATGGCCAGCTGCTGATGATTGGCGAAATCGGTGATCACTACAGCGCCACGCAATCGGTCCGCACGCTGATGAACGCCGACCAGCCGCAGCGCGCCCATGTCAAAACCGCACTGGCGATGCGCAACACCTCGTCCCTGCGCACGCTGATCCCCGAAACCGTGGCCATTGCACCGGTGATATCTGACTGGCTGGCCAAGGTGATTGCCGCCGACCCGCTGCTGCAGCACGACTACCCGCTGACTTTGCTGCCAGAATACGCCGGGATCATCGCCGGGCGCGGCACAGCGCTGGAGGGTCATCTGGCAGCGATCTGGCGGCGCAGTCCGGCTGCGCTTGGCCTGCCGGATACGCAGATGATGCCCTTCAACGCACTTTCCCTGACCGAGGATGACGGCCAACCCCTGATCGCGCCCTGGATCGCGACCCATGGCCGCGACCGCTGGCTGGCTCAGTTGATCGAGACGGCAGTGCTGCCAGTCTGGCATCTGATGGTGGCCCATGGCATCGGGCTGGAGGCCCACGGCCAAAACCTCATCTTGCAGCATGATAATGGCTGGCCCACCGGCATCATCACCCGAGATTTCCACGATGGTGTGGAATATGTGGCGCCGCTGCTGTCACGTCCGGACCTTTGCCCGGATCTGGCAGAGATTGACCCCGTTTTTGCCACCGCACCGCTGGATCAGTTCCACGCGCTGGCCTGCGGTGACGGGCTCCGGGAGCTGGTGATGGACACCCTGTTTGTCTTCAATCTTGCGGATCTGTCGGACCTCATGCAGCGCCAGTTCGACCTGCCTGAATCCTGTTTCTGGCAGCGCCTGCGCGCACGGCTGGACCGCTACGGCGCCGACCACGGACAGGTCCAGCGCATGGCCGCTCTCTCCCCCTTTGCGCCGCAGATCCATGCCGAAAGCCTGATCACCCGCAAAATCGACCCCGACCGGACCGGCGCCTATCGCCATCTGATCGACAACCCTCTGGCCACTGCAAAGGACAGCTGACCATGTTTGTGTTGAATGACACCCCCCTTGATCCCACCGCCCTGCACCCACGACTGCAAACGGCGCTTGGCGACGGTCTGCAGCACCGCTACGCCCTGCGGATGCGCGACACCGGCCTCGGCCTCGCAACCCTGCTCTACCTGAAGAACCACAAGGCCGGCGTTTTCCCGATCCACGCCGATATCCCGGCAGAGGCCGCTAAACAGATGGCGACCAAAGCTGGATGCAATTGGTTTCTGGAGGACGATCTTGTTCCACAGCCGCTGCCCCTGCAGCCCAGCCAGACCGTCAGCGCACACCCCCGTACCGATGTTCTGGTGCAGATGAGTTCGGGCACCACGGGCGCGGCCAAAGTGATCACCCGCAGCTGGGACAGCATCGCAACAGAGGTCAGCCACTACGCCAACTTCTTTGCCAGCGCCGCTGAGATGACGCCGGTGATCGCCTGTCCGGTCACCCATTCCTATGGGCTGATTCCGGGGGTTCTGGTAGCCCTGCACCGCGATCATGTGCCGGTCATCATTGACGCCGTGAACCCGAAATACATCCTACGCCGCCTGCGCGAAGTGCCAAACCCGGTGCTTTATACATCGCCCGCAATGCTGCATACACTTGCCAAACTGCTGCCGCGCGACGCAAAGCTGAATGCCGCCGTCACCTCGGGCACGGTGCTACCCGATCCGTGGTTCCAGCTGATCCGCGCCCGCACCCGACATTTGTTCCAGCAATATGGCTGCTCCGAAGTGGGTTGCATTGCCATCAATCAGGATCTGCAGGCGCCCTGCGACGTTGGACAGCCGTTGCCACATCTCGACCTGCAGGCAGGCGCGCCTGACACCCCCGGCCCGGTTCGCGTTCGACTGGCGGCGGAGGAACCAACCCCCATGGACGCCATCAGGGCCAACTGGGTCGAGACCGGCGACCTGGGTTATCTCGCCGCCGATGGTGGGCTGGTCTTCACCGCCCGTGCGGATGATATGATCAACGTAGCCGGGCTGAACGTCTATCCGCAGGATGTCGAACGTGCGGTCATGGGCCTGCCGGGGATTGAGGATGCCGTCGCCTTTCGCCTGCCCGATCCGCAGGCAGGTGCCCGGGTGGGGCTGCTATTTGTCAGCGCCACCGTCAGCGAGGCGCAACTGCGCACCCAATGCGCCAATCTGCTGGCGGATCACCAGAAACCTGCCCTGCTGCACCGCCTCCCCGTCCTGCCGCGTCAGGTCAATGGCAAGATCAGCCGCCGCGAAATCGCCCGCGGCTATGCCGAAACTGAAAACCAAAGCCCAGAAAATCAGGTGCCCGCATGACCTTCGACACCGTGCTCAGCGCCATGCGGCAGACCCTTGCAGGGCCATTGGCCAATCCGCATATGGCGCAATTCGGCCCTGAGGCCATGCTCAACGACGATCTGCATATCGATTCCGTGGTGCTGATCAACCTGTTGGTCCATCTGGAAACCGATCATGGCATCGACATACCCGAGCGTGATTTCCGCAAAGAGGATTTCGCAACCGTTGCCGATCTGATCCACGTGCTGATGGGCCGCCCGTCCGCTGCGATATCCTCCGAACCGCAGGCAGCGCCCGCCAATCAAGACCCGAGCGAGATCACCGTACATTGCTTTGTCAGCTGTCTTTGCGCCGCAATCCGGCGTCACGAGGGGCTGGATTTCCGGCCCTTCTACTTTGGCACATGGGACAGTGATTTCGCTATCACCCCTCATCAGCATCTCGCCTATCACGACGCCAATATGACCCAAGATCACTATATCGACTGGATCAACCGGCTCTATGAGATCAACGTCAGCCCGTGGTACGATCACACCCAGTCAAAGGCTGACAATCTGGCCCACTTCGAAACGCTGCTCCACAGCACCTCAGGTGATCGCCAGTTGGTGGTGATGCTCGATATGTTCCACCTACCGGAACGGGACACAAAGTATAATCAGGACCCGTTTCCACATTTCGTGATCCTTGAACCGACCGACAACCCCGAGATCTGGCATATGAACGATCCAGATTACCGCTGGCAGGGCGAGCTGCCGCGTGCCGCCATCCTCAAGGCGATGGCGCAACCCAGCGTGGCGGGCGGCTATATCATCGACAGCACACACGCTCGCGCGCCCGAACCTCAGGACCTCGTGGCCTATTTCAATGCAACCTTCCGTCCAGACGACAATCCGCTGACGGACGCCCTGTGCCAGATCATAACCTATCACGGCCACCCCGAGCGGCCGCTGGCGCTACCGGATCTGGACATCGCCCTGCGCGAATTGCCAGTGCTGTCTCTGCGCAAATATGCCTATGAACACGCTTTCGCCTTCTTCTGGCGCGCGCTGGGGCTCTCTTTTGCGGAGTTTGATGCTCATTGCGATCAGGTCGAGGCTCTGTGTGAAGGATTCCGCAGCCTGCATTTCCTGGCCGCCAAAGTGGCCCATACCCGTGACCGCGCCCTGCTGCCTGATCTGCTTACGGCTCTGGATGCGTTGAACGTCCTGGAAATCACCATCAAGGCCGCGCTTCAGGCGCAGTTTCAGACCTGGTGCCGCGCGACTCAGACCGCATCCATCGCTCCCAATTCAAGCCCTGAAACGGGGACCATGCTCAAAGGGGAACCGGCATGAAGATTTCGCTCTGCACGATTTCCTTTCGCCATCAGCTGATCGACCTGAAGGACATTGCCTTCTGGGCCCGGGATACCGGCTTTCAGGGAATTGAGCTTTGGGGTGTTCACGCCCGCAATCAGTCACCGCTGGCGATCCATAACGCACAATGGATGGCTGCACAGGGGCTGTCGATTCCGATGGTCAGCGACTACCTGCCCCTGCAGGACCAGCAGGAACTGACCCGCCGAACCCGTGCCCTGTGTGCGCTGGCGCAAACCTGGGGCGCGGGCAAAATCCGCACCTTTGCCGGCATGCAGGCCAGCGCTGCCCTCACCGCAGGGGCACGGCGAGAGACCACCCGCGCCCTGCGTCACGCCTGCGCTATCGCCGCTGATCACGGCCTGCGCCTTCTGGTGGAGACCCACCCCGGCACGCTCGCCGACACGCTGGCCTCCACAACGGCGCTGCTTGACGCCACTGACCACGATGCATTGGCCATCAACTTCGATGCGCTCCACGTCTGGGAAGGCGGTGATGATCCGGTGACGGCGCGCCGGGCCCTGTTGCCCAGAATTGCGCATTATCACCTGAAAAACGTCTCCGACCGTACCCGACTGCCCGTCTTTGCCCCCGCGAATGTCTACAGCGCGGCAGGCTGTCGGACCGGCATGGTACCGCTGATGGAAGGGGCCTATGACTACCGCGCCCTGCTGCGGGAGATGTGGCAAGACGGTCCCTGCGAGGCCTCACTGGAATGGTTCGGCGATGATGTGTTTCAGACCCTGAAAAATGACCTCGCGGAGATCCGCGCCCTGACTGCTGCGGAACCAATCGCTGCAGGCCAAACCGGCACTGCGGGCTAGCATCCGCTAAAGGCACCGGCGCGGACCTGAAACCGCACCGGTGTCTGTGCTCCTCAGCCGATCACAAGAGCGTCGGGCCTGTTCGGCCCTTGGTCCAGATCAGCGGCATCCCGATTGATCTCACCCCGCCCGGACTGGCGCGACCACAACATCGCATAGGTTCCCCCCAGCGCCAGCAGCGCGGCATGGCTGCCATCCTCGGTGATCCGGCCCTGATCCATGACAACAATCCGGTCCATCTGAGCAATCGTGGACAACCGATGCGCAATGGCGATCACGGTCTTGCCCTGCATGACATCCATCAGCGTCTCCTGAATCTCCGCCTCCACCGCGCTGTCCAGCGCCGAGGTCGCCTCATCCAGAATCAGGATCGGCGCATTCTTCAGCACCACCCGCGCAATCGCAATCCGCTGGCGCTGCCCGCCGGACAGCGCCACACCGCGCTCGCCCACATGCGCATCATAGCCGGTCCGCCCGGCCTGATCGCGCAGCCCCAGAATGAAATCATGGGCGCGGGCGCGTTTGGCTGCCATCACCATCTCCGCCTCGCTGGCGCCGGGGTTGCCATAGAGGATATTGGCCCGCACCGAGCGGTGCACCAGCGCGGTGTTCTGCGTCACCACGCCAATCTGCGCCCGCAGACTGTCCTGTGTCACGCCAGTGATCGGTTGCCCGTCGATCAGAATGCGCCCCCGCTCGGGATCATCAAACCGCAACAGTAGCGACACCAGCGTCGACTTACCCGCACCGGACGGCCCGGCAATGCCAATGCGCTGCCCGGCCCCGATCGTCAGATCAAGCCCTGCCACGCCCCGGCTGCCATCCTCGGTTGCTTTACCATAGTTGTGATACAGCCCCTCCACCCGGATCTCTGCCTGATTTACGTGCAAGGCAGCCGCGTCCTCTATATCGGTAATCGCATGCGGCGTGGCCAGCGACCGCAGCCCCTCACGGATGACGCCCATATTCTCAAACAGGCGGATCGTCACCCAGAGGATCCAGCCACTCATCCCGTTCAGCCGGATGGTCAGCGCCGCGACGGCGGCCACCTCGCCAACGCTGACCTGACCCGCCGTCCACAACCAGATCGCCGGCGCCACCACGATCAGGATCAACACACCATTGATGGCAATGCTGCCAAAGGCCAGCGTGGTCATCATCCGCATGAACCGCTGATAGCGCGTCCGCAGCCGTCGCAGCGCCGACAGCGCATACCCCAGTTCCTGCCCGCCTTGGGCAAACAGCTTCACGGTCTCGATATTGCCATAGGCATCGACAATACGCCCGGTCGCCGCAGAGCGCGCGTCAGACCATTTCTCCGCCGTCGCCGCAACACTGCGGGCAACATGGCGCACATAAATGGCGTAGATCACCACCCAGATCAGCAGCGGCACCGCCAGTCGCCAGTCGATCTGCGACAGCACCACCACCGCGCCCAGCATATAGGTCCCCGCAAAGAGCACCGCCTCAAACATCATATGGACGCTGTCCTGCACCGCAGGCCCCATCTGCATCACCCGATTGCTGAGTCGCCCGGCAAAATCATGCTGAAAGAAGCCAACCGACTGCCCCAGAAGATGCCGATGTGCCTGCCAGCGGACCTGCTCTTGCAGGTTCGAGGACAGCGTCTGCTCCAGCAGCAAATGGTTCAGCCCGACCAGCGTCGGGCGCAGCAGCAACACGCAGACCAGCGCCAGGATCATCTCCGTGCCATGGTCATCCCAGAACGCCGCGGCGCCACTCTCCGTCATCAGGTCCACCAGCCGCCCCGCATAGAAGATCAGCCCGCTTTCCATCAGCGCGGTCAGCACGCCAGTGACCAGCATCAGCGGCAGCCATTTGCGATAAGGCGCCAGCTGCTGCATCAGATATCGCCAAAGACCCGCGTGCGGAGGCGCCATCTGTGACGCCGCAAAAGGGTCGACAAGGTTTTCAAAAGCCCGGAACATAAGGCCCCTCTCAAGGATGAAGTGAAAATCGCCTGAGATGTGGGTCGCCTGTCCTTCGTATCATCCGGGACCCGCGCGCCCTGCGTCGCTGTGTTTCCCGGTGTCTGACACGACATCTGCCTGCACCATAGCGCCGCTGTTCTAATCCCGCAGCGCCATCTTGTCAGCCGGATAATCCACCGTGGGCAATGTTCTGCAACCGGGAAATCGACTTGCACCACGCGGGGGAATCCCTATCTTTCAAATCTGATAGAAAAACTAAGGATTACGGCAAATGCTTACGGACAGCGGCCATTTCGACACACCAAATGCCTCCAAATACCTGCAACAGCTGTGCAAACATTTTGCTCATAGGGTTACCGTCAGCCATGACGATACCAAAGGCACCGTGGCCCTGGGCATGGGGCCTGCGACCCTGACCGCAGAGGGCCAACACCTCCGCGCCGAGGTCACCGCCCCCACTGCCGAAGAGCTGGATCACGCCCGCCAGATCATCGACAATCACCTGAAGCGCTTCGCTTTTCGCGAGGGGTTTGAGGCGATGACCTGGGCCTCTGCTGTCGCCCCTGCCTGACCAGAGGTCAGAACTGGATCTCATAAGCGGTGGAGCGCCCGCCCGCCTCCATCCTCGTCACCACACCGGCTGCTTCCAGCGCGCGCAGATCGCGGGTGGCGGTGGCCGGAGAGGTTTTGGTGATCTTGCGATAGGATTTGGCGCTTAAGCCGACCGCCAGCCGCTCCGGCCCCTGCTCAAACAGCAGGCGCAGCGCATGAGCCTGACGCTCGTTCAGCACCGGTGCAAAGCGCAGAAAGAACTGATTGCGGCGCAGGATAAACCCCGCCTCATCGCGGGCCGAGGCCGCGGCCCGTGTCAGCGTGCGCAGAAACCAGAGCACAAATTCGGTGGCGTCAATTTCAGCCGCGCCAGTGTCCGGATGGCCCCCAACCCGCTCTCTGCGCCCGGCCTGCAACGCCTCATAATAGGCCTTCTTGTCCCGCTCCACCTGCCGCGACAGCGAAAACGGCAATGCGCGGTTGCGGGCAAACACATGTTCGATCAGAGCCCGCCCGATGCGGCCATTGCCATCTGACAGCGGGTGAATGGATTCAAACCACAGATGCGCCAGCGCCGCCTTCACCGCTACCGGCAACCTCTGATCGGTATTCACCCAATCAAGGAACTGCGCCATCTCTGCCTCCAGCCGGTGCGGCGGCGGTGCCTTATAGAGAACGTCGCCCGGCCCCGCAGCGGCGGACCGCACAATCTCCATCTCAAACCGCCGCCAGCGGCCCAGATCCTCGACCTCCATGCCGGTGAACAACAGACGGTGCCAGGTCAGGATCCGGGCGCTGTCCAGCGGCTGATCGGCCTGGCGCGCCGTCAGCATCAGCTCAGCCACCGCGTCCGAGCGCCGCGAGATCGCCGCCCGGTCACGATGGCGCAGCGAGGCCACAACCGAGGCTTCGATCTCGCTGGCATCCAGCGCCACCCCTTCGATCCCGAAGGAAGCCATCGCCTCCTGCACGATCTGGCGCAACAACAGGTCCTCTTGTTCATCCGGCGCCAGCCCATGCACGAGGCCCGTCACCTCGCCCACCGCCTCGGCGGCGCGGGCCAGCTCCGGTTCGATACGCGCGTGATCATAACCAAATCGCGGCCAGGCAGGCGTTTGCCAGATCTGTGACATGAGGGGATTGGCATCCTTATTCAAATCAAAAGTGACGCCAATATGATCTGAATACACCCTCTAATCAAGTCACCCCTGCGAGGGATGGACCGAGCCGGGAGACTGCCAACATTGCAAGACTGCTGCCAATTGGCCGTGGCCTTGCCCCCCGGCAAGCGCTGCCACGGCCCTGGCAGTGGAGCTGGCCGCCAAATTCGACCCGTCCCTGCGCCTCCCCCAACCATACGCCATGCGGAAATGCGACGTCTGATCAGGCCCATCAGGCTTTGCTGTCTTCACCCCCCGGCGCGCTGGCCTCACACCAGATGCACCGTCTTGCAAAAACAAAAGGATGCCCCGCCACTCACAACGGGTCACCAGCGCCGCGCTCACGGCCTGCCGAAACAGATCCGAGGACCAGCAGGAGATGCACGCAACACCTTGGTCACGCTAGCAATGGTGCCGAGCAGGTGTTATCCCTTAACATTAGGGGGTAACTCAGTGGATTGGACCGATATCGACAGTCTGGAACGCTGCAACAGCACCAATGCGCTATGGGCGCAGGCCCTGCGAATCTTTGCCACCATGGGTTTTGACTATGCCATCTACCTCACCGTGGAGGGCGACCGCAGCCATCCCCATATCCAGACCAACCTACCGCAGATCTATGAACAGCTGCCCAGCCATCAGGATCCGTTTCTGGATCACTGCTGCAACAGCTATGAACCGCAATTCACCGGCACGGAGTTCCTCTCCGATCATCCCTATCTGGGGGCCGAGGAAAGAGCCTTCATCCAAGAGGCCTCAGTCAAAACCGGGTTTCGCGCCGGCATTGCCATCCCGGTGCGGCTGCAAGGGTCAGATCGGTTTGGCGGTTTCAACCTCGGCACCGCACGGACCCGCGACAGCTTCATCGCGCATGTGGCGGGCAAGACCGACAGCCTGCGGTTTCTCTGCCTGATCATTCACCGCCGCATGGAGGAGCTGCGTCAGAGCACCAGCAGCCCCACCCCTAATCCAGCCGAACCGGATGCGGAGGGCGCTGGATTTGACCGGTCCTTGATCGCGCCGCCCCCGGCCGCCCTAACCCGGCTCAGCCCGCGGGAGCGGGAGGTGCTCTACCTGTTCAGCCAGGGCCTCACCTCCAAGGAATGCGCGGCGGTCTGCAAGATCTCGCCGCATACGGTGTCGGAATACGCCAATTCCATTTACCGCAAACTGAACGTCCGCAACCGGGTCGAGGCGATCCGCGTGCTCGCCGCGGCAGAGCGTACTCCGGACCGCGACGCCCCGCTCTAGCCTGCCGCCAAAACCCATCTTCGCCCCTGTCCGGCGTTCTTCCCTGCTGGCAAGGACAGGGAAACCGCCTGCAGATCTGTCCCTTGTCGCCCGCCACTGCTAAAGCCCTAAGAAGGATTTTGAGGATCGGGCTGCGCGATGGTCGACGATAAATATCTGCTGGCTTTGTCGGCCTTTCACCTTGGCATGGCGCTGTTTTGCACCAATCAACTGCTGCTGCATCAACGCCACCAGCGCGTCTATGTCCCTCTGGCGCTCTTCTTCCTGACGCAATCGGTCGGCGAAATACTTATCATCGTGGATTTGGTGGTTGCGGATGATGCCTATGATTATCTGATTTCTCGGTTCAACAGCCTGCATGTGCCCGCCGTCTTTGCCCAACCGCTGCTCCTATGGCTTTATGTACGCGCCCTCACATCGGAGGATGATGGCCCCCCCATCCCCCAAAGACTCTGGCATGCGGTGCCCATTCTACTAGCGATCAGCATGGTTGGCCTGTTCTGGACCATCCCAAAATCCCTGTTCGCCCAGAACGACCTCGAGTTCGCCGACCTCAGCCAGTACATTCAGGCGATCCTGATCTACTTCCAGCTGGTCGAGGTCTTATTCTACATTCAGGTGACCCTCTATCTGGTCTTGATCATGAAAATGCTGTCGCGGTATCGCGCGCGGCTGAAGGATCTGTTTGCCACCACCGAGGACCGCGAGCTGACCTGGGTCTGGTGGATCACCACCACTGTCGGTGCCTATCTCCTGATCAGCGTCGCCGAAATTCTCGCCGATCTCTTCGGGATTGAGATGTTTCAGCTGTTCAGCGACGCCTCGGATCTGACCAACGGTCTATCCAGCCTCGCCATCACCTGGGTGATCGGCATTTGGGGGGTGCGGCAACAGCCCGGTCTGATGCCCAAACCCGGGGGCGACACCCCGCCCGCCACGGAGCGAGAGCTGGCCGCCGCAAAATACGAGCGTTCCGCCCTCACCGATGATCACGCGGCCCGCATCGCCGCCAAGATCGAACGCGCCATGACCAAGGATATGCTCTACCGCGATCCCAATCTGTCGCTCTGGGATCTCGCCAAACATATCAGCGTGACCTCGAACTACGTGTCGCAGACGCTGAATATGACGCTGCAATCGAACTTCTTCGACTACGTCAACAAATGGCGCATTCAGGACGCGGTGACGCAATTGCATGACACCGATGAAACCATTCTGGTGATTGCCCATGATGTTGGCTTCAATTCCCGCTCGTCCTTCTACAACGCCTTCAAACGCGAGATGAACACCACTCCCTCAGCCCTCAGGGCCAACCGCGCAGCCGCCGATCCTGCGAGCTAAGGGGCGCTGCGAGGTCGGCACGGTGACCGCCCCGGCGTTGTTGGGAAGTCGGCAGGCCGGTTCATGCCGTGACCTCAGCACCAAGTCCCTGCCGCGCCGCCCGACGACGCGCCCGCCGCTGCTGGCCGCGCGCGCCCAGCACCAGCATCGCCGGGGTGACCAGCAGCGTCAGCAGCGTCGCCGCCACCAGCCCGCCCGCAATAGTTGTCGATAGCTCGGTCCACCACTGGCTGGAGGGCGCCCCAAACACCATGCTGCCGGTCAGCAGATCCAGCTTCATGCCCAGCACCATCGGCATCAAGCCCAGCACCGTTGTCAGCGAGGTCAGCACCACAGGGCGCAACCGCAGCGCCCCAGCCCGCAACGCCGCCTCACGAGGGGACTGCCCGGCGCGGCGCTGTGCGTTATAGGTGTCGATCAGCACGATATTGGTGTTCACCACGATGCCCGCCAGCGCAATCACCCCGATGCCGCCCATCACCACGCCAAACGGCCGCCCTGCCACCAGCAGCCCCAACAGCACCCCCGCAATGGAGAAGATGATCGCCGACATCACCACCGCGGCCTGATAGAAACTGTTGAACTGCGCAATCAGGATCACCGCCATCAGCACCACCGCCGTCACAAACGCAAGGATGAGAAACCGCATCGCGGCATCCTGCTCCTCGGCCTCGCCCTTGAACCGCCAGTTGGCCCCCTCGGGCAGATCCGCCACCGCCATCGCCTGGCGCAGCCGTTCGATCTGCGCATCCGCCAGCAACCCCGGCGCCACATTGGCCGACAGCGTCAGCACCCGCGATTGATCCCGCCGCTCGATCGAGCCGGAGCGCGGCACCGGTGCAAAGCGGGTAAAATTGGCAATCGGCACCAGCCCGGAGGCGGTCGGCACGCGCAGAGCCCGCAGCCCGTCGAAATTGCGCTCCGCCACCGGGAACCGCACCCGCACATCCACCGACTCCGCCACATCATCGGGGCGAAAGCTGGTCACCATCACGCCATGGGTCAGCAATTGCACCGTCTGGCCCAGAAGATTGAGGTCGGCGCCATAGCGCGCGGCCTCGGCACGGTCGATCTCGATCCGCCATTCCACTCCGGGCAATGCCCGGCTGTCGGCCACATCGGTGAAACCACCGATCCCGGTCATGATCTCGCGGATCTGTGCCACCGCAGCCTCCGCCACGGAGGGGTCGCGGGCGGTGATATGCAGATCCAGCGGCTTGTCACCGCTTGGCCCGTCGTCGGTCTCCACCCGCACCTCGACCCCCGGCAGATCCGCCACCTCGGCACGGATCCCCGCGCCAATCTCAGCGGCGGGCGGCCGCTGGTCCCAGGGGTCCAGCTCCAGCTGGATGGTGCCGATCAGGTCCAGATCATCGCCCCCGCCAAGCGAGGCCACTGCGTAAACGCTGGTGATGCCCTCGGTCTGCAACAGCTGATCCTCCACCACGCGCACCAGCGCATCACGCTCATGGATCGAGAAATTGTCCCGCGCGCGCAGCTGCACCTGCATGAATTCAGGCTCTATTTTGGGGAAAAACGTCAGCCCCGACCCGTATTTCCCATAAAGCCCAAACGTCCCCAGCAACAGAGCAAGGCTCAACAGAACGGTGGTGCCGGGAAACAGCAACGCCCGCTGCAACATCCGTGCATAGATCCCGGCCATCCCGCGCCCCAGACGCGGATCGCCATGTTCCGCAGCATGGAGCGCCTGTTTTGCCGCCGCAGTTTGGGGGGACCGACGCGCGATCACCCCGCCCAGCACCGGAATGAACACCAGCGCCATCAACAACGATGCCGCCAGCGTCACGATCACGGTGATTGGCAGGAATTTCATGAACTCACCAGTGGTGCCGGTCCAGAAGAGCAGTGGCACGAACACGCTGAGCGTGGTTGCTGTGGACGACAGCAGCGGTCCCGCCATACGCCCCGCCGCCGCGCGGTAGGCCTCGGCCGCTGTCCGGCCCTCCTGCAGGTAGCGGTCGGCCAGCTCCGTGGTGACAATGGCGCCATCCACCAACATTCCGACCACCAGGATCAGCGAGAACAGCACCACGATGTTCATGGTGATCCCCATCGCCCAGAGCAGCGCCACACCGGCTAGAAACGCACCGGGGATCGACAGCCCGACCAGCAGCGCCGGCCGCAGTCCCAGCGCATAGATCACCACCAGCATCACCAGCACGATCGCCGCCACCACATTGGCCTCCAGATCACCCAGCATGGTCTCCACCTCGCGGCTCTCATCCAGCAGATAATCAATCCGGACGCTCTGCGGCCAGTCCTGCTGCGCGGTGGCGATCACCGCCTTTGCCGCCGCCACGGTCTCGATGATATTGGCGCCGCTGCGTTTGGTGATATCCAGCGTCAGCGCCGACTGGCCATTGATCCGGGCAAAGCTGCGCGGGTCCTCAAACCGGCGCCGCACCACGGCGATATCGCCAAGGGTCACCACCGCGCCGCCCTCCACCTTCACCGGCATCTGCATCAGATCCGCGGCCCCATCGACCAACCCGGGCACCTTCAGCACAAAGCGCCCGGCGGCCCCGTCGATGGCCCCGGCGGCAATCATCGCATTGTTGCGGTTGATCTGACCGACCAGCGCCTCAAACGACAGGCCATAGGTGGCAAAGGCGACAGGGTCGATCAGCACCTCCAGCAGATCCGACCGCCCGCCGCCGATGTCAACCTCCAGCACGCCGGTCAGCGCCTCCAGCCGGGTTTCCAGCTCCCGCGCCATGCGGTTCAGGCTGCGCTCCGGTACCGGGCCGGACAGCACCGTGGTCAGCACCGGAAACAACGCCGTATTGATCTCCACCACCACCGGCTCGGTCGCGGCCTCCGGCAGGTCGGGGCGGGTCTGATCCACAGCCACGCGCACCCGGTCCAGCGCCTCCGCCACATCGGCGCCCGCCTCAAATTCCAGCGTCACGCTGGCATAACCCTCATAGGCGTGGCCCTTCATTTCCTTCAGATCCGCCAGCCCGCTCAACCCGGTTTCCAGCGGCTTCACCAGCAGCCGCTCGCTGTCCTCCGGCGAAATGCCCGACAGGCTGGTGCTGACATAGACAAAGGGGATCGGGATATCCGGATTGCTTTCCTTCGGAATACTCACATAGGCATAGGCCCCACCGCACAGCAGCGCCGCAAAGATCAGGATCACCGCCCGGCTGCGGGCAAAGATCACCGCGAGACACCCGCTCATCGCCGCTCCTCCGCGCCTGCGACCTGTCCCTTGGTTTCTCCTGCATCTCGGGGCCGCACCTCCTCGCCTGCGGTGACAAATCCCTGCCCCACAGTGATCAGCCGCAGCTGATCCGGCAGTCCGCTGACCCAGACGCCATCCCGCTCGGACTGGACGATCTCCACCGGGGTAAAGACCACGCGATCCGTGTCATCCACGCTCTTGATGCCGAGCACCCCGGCCATGTCCAGCGAGAGTAGCGCCGGAGACAGAAAATGCGCCTGCACAACGTCCAACGGCACCGCAATCCGGGCGCTGATCCCCGCCGGGATCGGGGGCGCATTGGAACTGGACGGATTGTCCAGGACCACCTCAGCGGCAAAGCTGCGGGTATCGGCCTGCGCGCTTTGCCCTAGAAAACTCAGACGCCCCTCGGCGCTGTTCCCGTTCAAAAACCGCACCTGCGCCAAGGCCCCGGCACGCAAGGCCCCTCGCTGGTGCTGCGGCACCTGAAAACTCACCCGCAGAGGATCCAGCGCCACCACCCGCGCCACTGCCGCCCCCTCCTGAACATAGGCACCGGGGGTGAGGTCGAATGCCTCCAAATGACCGGCGAAGGGCGCGGTGATGCGCGTCTCTGCAAGGCCCTGACGGGCGGCGGCCAGATCCGCCTTGGCCACGGCCAGCGCCTCGCGCGCCTCGCTCAGCCGCTGTTCCGTGGTGGATCCACGCTGATGCAACGCGGCGGCCCGCGTATGATCCCGCTCCGCCCGCAGCAAAGACGCCTCCGCTCGCGCCAGCGACGCCGTGCGCTGCGCAGGCTGCAAATTAGCGAGGAGCTGCCCCGCCTCTACCCGCGCGCCCTTAGCCACCGCTACGCTGGCCACATGGCCGGACATCTCGGCCCTCAGGGTTGCATCCCGGTCGGGTTTGCTGACCCCTTCGGCACGCAGCATCCGGGTCACCGGGGCGGCCTGTGACAGGCGCACCGCGACCGAAACAGGCTCTATTGCAGGAGTTTTCGCATTACCGCCGCTTGCCACAGGGGCGGCAGGCCAGACCAGACCAGCCGCCATCCAGATCACCAGCCCGGCGCAAATCATCGCCGCCAGACGCGGCGGCCATTTGGCCTCCGGGTCGCTGACAAACTCCAACCCCGCAGAATCCGCCCCGCCCGCGCAGCCGGGGGGCTGCGGGGCTGAGGCGGGCTGTGCCACAGTTGCCGTTGCAGGCCGGATCACCTGAGGGTCCGGCGCCGCTGGGGGTACAGTCGGGGCACGTGTCTCAGCGGCCTGCGACGTTGGGGACGTCTCGTTCACGGCAGAGACTGGTGGCACAGCGACAGCAGAGCCTGCCGGAGACGCGGTGTCACCCCGCGCCCCCTCTGCCCTACCCTGCTGGTTCGCATGAAGCGGGGTGGCCATGGATCAGAAGCTGTAGATCAGGCCAAGCCCAACCGAATAGCGATCCTTGTTGTTGGTCAGCGGGCTGTCGTGCACCTTCTTGTCGACCAGCTGATAATCCACCGTACCCAGCACCGACACTGTGTCGCTGATCGGATAGATCACGGTCATATCGACAAACGGCTCGGTGGTGGAGCCGACATCATAGGCGGCGCGCTGCGCGTTAGCCTCGCTCGCCGACACCCCGTAAAGGAAGTTGTTCAGCTTGCCGTCCCGCATCCGCGCACCGGCGCCGATATCGACCCCCAGCTGGCCCATCTGGAACTCGGTCCCGAACTTGGCCTCGACGTGATAGCCGTCATGCTCATTTGAGACATCCGCCATCGCGCTACCGGCCACATAGAAGCCGTCAAACCGATAGGTAACATCAAACCCGGCCTCAATCGGGGTGCTGCGCTTCAACCCGGCAAACAGCGGCTTGTTCTCCGGGAAATCCGGTTTCTCACCTGCGCCCACACGCACCGAGACCTCCAGATCCTCACTGTTCAGGAAATGATAGGCGACCCCGTCCCATCCGATATGCAACCGATCACTGTCATAAGACACAAACGGCAGCGCCGCGGCCTCCGTGCCTTCGCCTTTATACTGATCGGAGGCCGCAAACGCCCCCAGCCCAAGGGTGAACTGCCCGTTGGCAAACAGCCCCTCAGCGGCGGCGCCTGATGCGCCCGCCAGAAAACACGCGGTCACGAGAGCGGCGCTGCGTTGAAAATTCATTGTCGTATCCTTTTTCAGGTCTTGGTTGGGTATCTGTGATTTGCCCCCCGCTGCGCGTGTTCCGCAGCAAGCGTCGGGGCGAATGAAAGCAAGGTATTCGGCGTCTTTAGATCAGGCGCCAGACGGAGATCGTCTCAGCCGTCAGGCGCGGGCGCAGATCCCTGTCCGTGCGGACACATCCGGACAACGGACAACAGGTCCGGCGCGGATCAGCGCCGCCGATGGGTGATATCGGCATGAACCACACAGGGCTCCGCAGAGCCGATCTGCCGGGCGATGCGCGGCGGGAAGGTGATCGTGGCCACCGCCTTCTGATCGATCAGCCCCTCCGAGATCACCCGTGTCTTCAGCGCGGTCACCGTTGTGACCTTGCCAAACAGGGTGCGCTCAACCTCTGTCATCACCCCTTCCCAGCGGTTGGGGCTGGTGCGGGTCCAGTCGATATCGACCTCCCAGGCCGCATTCAGATGGTTGAGGTCCAGCGGGGTAGAGAATGTCAGCGGCTTGGAATACAGCACCTCATCCTCGGCGTCGGCCTCAATCTCGCGCCGCAGGGTGGCTGAACAGCCACTGACCGAGCGGAACTGCATCAGCGCCAGCCAATGACCATCACGTGGCTGGATATCATCAGCACCGGCGCCGGCACGGGTCGCAGGTGACACTCCGATGGCAAGCCCCAGCGCGATGCAGACCATCACCGGCAGCAGGGGCACATTGCGCCGGTACTGCCGCAGGGCCGCGGTCAAGTGACGGGGATGAAAAGAAGCTCTGAGCATGGCGCGGTCTCTCTCTGGCCAGATATCGGGATGGGCGACCACAGCGGGTCATCGGGGCAGCGCATCGGCCACCTTGGACACAGCTGTGACATACCCCCGCGCCCCTGTCGTCCAACCGGGCCGGAAAGGACGTGACCCCTGCCCGTCCCGGCAGGACAGGACGCTGGATAGGGTATTTTGGCCCGCAGATCGGCCATGTCAGTGCTGATCAGTCATCGACTCGCTTGACATGATACCAAAAGGTTTCATATAAAGAGATACCATAAGGTATCATATAGAGGAGCACAGACCGCCATGGCCCAGGCGCCACAGCACCCGTCGGCGACACACCCGCCTGATCAGCCGCCAGAACAGTTGGCTGAGCAGATGGCCTTTCGTGCCCTCGCCGACCCGACTCGCCGCCGGATTCTGCGGCTTCTGGCGCAGGACAGCCTGACCATCGCCGAGGTGGCCGAGAATTTTCAGATGACCCGTGCGGCGGTGAAAAAGCATCTCATCATTCTGGACGAGGGCAATCTGATCTCGGTCCGCACCGAAGGGCGCGCCCGCCTCAATCGCCTCAATACGGACGGGCTGCGACAGGTGTTCGACTGGTTCGGCTTCTTTGATGCCTTCTGGGACGACCGCCTTGCGACGCTCAAATCCGAAATCGAAAAGGACATCCAATGACCGATACGATCCTGCGCAAATCCATCTATCTGAGGGCCACCCCGGCCCAGGTCTGGGCCTATCTGACCGAACCGGAAAAACTGGCGATCTGGTTTCACAAGCCCAAGACCCCGCTGGTCGAAGGCCCCTATGAAATGTTCGGCACCGAAAGCGGAAAAAGGCTGATGTGGGGTGAGGTGCATCTGGCCGAGCCGTACACCCGGCTTGAGTATAGTTTCACCATCGCGCCAATGGGCGATCAGACCAGCACCGTCTCCTGGACCCTGACAGAGGTCCCCGGCGGCACCAATCTATCGCTGAGCCACACCGGGCTGCCGCAGGGGGTTGAGGCCTTCGATCTGTTGCTGGCGCTGGACAAGGGATGGGACGAACATCTGGCCCGCATGCGAAGCTCCGCCCACGAGAGCTGAGCAGAGGGTGACATATGGCAATCTGCTCCCGGCACGCGGATCAGCGGCGCCGCGGGTGGATCAGCCGATCACCGTAACGCCGGGAATGTTGCGGATCAGCTCGACATCCTCGAAATAGCGATCCGTCATCGTATCGACAAAGCCCTGCGACCAGCCGGGCAGGTCGATTTCTTCCTCAACCGCATCTTCGGAGTGGAAGTAGGACAGGAACAGCTCCCGCACCTGATCGCGCTGCGCCTCACTCAGCTGCGGGCGCGCGGCGAGATACGCCTCCAGCCGCCGGGTGCCTTCTTCGGTCATCGCCTGCCGCAGAATATCCGTCTCACCGGCAAAGCGGTAGCCCGCCCCCTGCCCGGTGATTTGCCCCAGCACCCGCGGCCACACCACCGGGGTTTCTTCGTTGCACCAGACGGTGATGCCGCAATCGGGATTGGCGCTCAGGATATCGCCGACCACCTCGGACCAGCGCAGTTCCATCAGATCCGTATCCCCGGCAAACCCGTACCAGTCCTTCTGCGACTGCGCGCCAAAGGCGGTGGGCACCAGTGTCGCCGGATTGCACAGGCCGAGGAAAAACTCACAGCGTGTCTGCGGAAACACCGCGCGCAGCGCGGCCGTATTGGCCCCGGCGTTCTTGTATAGGCGCCCGCCGTTCAGCATCCAGGCCGGTACGCCCAGAATGCTCGACATCGACAGCACCACCCGCGACGCATCCGCCTCGCGCAGCACGCTGTCGAGAAACGCGTCGCAGTCTTCCTCGTCCACGCCCTCCTTGGCAGCGCGGCCTTTCAGATCGGTCAGCTCCTTCAGATAGGTGCCCGGACGCCGCACCAGCACACCCTCCTTCAGCAGCCGCCCCGCATCCTTGCGCAAGGACCAGACCAGCTGATCCTCATCGGTGAACGGCGCGCCGATATGCAGCGCAACGGTCAGCTCTTCCGACCCTTGCGCGGGCGCGGTCGAGAGGCTCTGCTGTTCTGTCATAATCCAACTCCGCCCCAAGGCTGTTGCGTGATAGGTGGCACCGGATCCGTCACCACAGCCGAAACTGCGACCGTTGATCCCTGTCCCCAAACCGGGAAACCCACCCCGCAGAATTGCCGCGGTGTTTGTCTTAGTTTTGTCCCAATTTTGTCCTTTCTGTAGCGAGCGCCCGGAAGAAGAGTCAATGCACCGACCCGACCCCCGCACGCCCAGCCCACAGGATCGGCAATCCCCAGCCGATCGCGGCCGATGGTGGCCTAGCCCGCCAACTGTGGCTGGTCTGCGTCCTCATCCACTGCGACAGACTGTGGAAAGCTGACAGTGAACACTGCGCCACGCGGCTGCGCGGCCGAGACCTGAACCGTCCCGCCCCAGCTCTCAACGGTTTTCTTGATGAAGGCCAGCCCCAGCCCACTGCCCTCGGTCGAGGCAGACAGCCGGTGAAATGGGGCAAAAATCTGCTCCCTGTGCTCTTCAGGGATGCCAGGTCCGTCATCGCGCACCGAAAGCATCACCGCATCGCCGTCGCTCTCCGCGCTAAGGATAATGGTACCACGATCCCGATCGTGGTGCTGCAACGCATTGGCGATCAGATTGCGCATCACCATGTCAAAGGCGATGGGATTGACCCGCAGGCGTGGCATATTGGCCTCGATGATCACCTCAAACCCTTCGCGCGGTCCGGCTAGATCCAGCACCTCCTGCAGGCGCGGCGACGGCTCAATCACCTCGGACCGGTGGCTTTCACTTTGGGTTGTTGAATAGACCAGCAGGTCCTGCACCAGCCGCATCATGCGATGGGACAGCCGTTCCATCTGCAACCAGTTGTCCTCAATTTCCGGCGGCAGCGTGATGCCAGCCTCTTCCATGTCTTCGGCCATGAACTCAATCAGATTGAGCAGGCTGAACAGCGGCGCCTTCAGATCATGCGCAGTAATAGAGGAGAACGTGCGCAGATCCTCATTTGCCGCCTCAAGTGAAACCGCCTGCTGCGCGATGGTGTCCTGCTGTTTCTGCAATTGGCTGACATCCACCCGCAACGATGCGAAATGCCGCGCGCCCAATTTGACATCCCGGGCCTGAAACACCCGGCCATCCTGTGTCCGCACGGTCCGCACCTCTGACCGACCACGCCGCATATCCTCGATAAACAGATCGACCTTTTCCAAGATTTCCGCATCGCTGAGCTTATTCTGAATGGTGCCGTCAACATAGGATTGCACGATCATCTGCCGCATGGTTGCGCCCTTCTTCAAGGCGGGCACCATACTGGGAAAGATCAGTTCAAACCCGTGGTTCCAGTGTATGGCTCGGAGATTGTCATCATAAATCACGATCGCGGCGGCCACCTCATCCAGTGCGCCGATCAGCAGCTGATCACTGGCCCGGTCTCGCGACAGCTCGGCCGAGCGCCGACGGTAGTGAAAGAACCAATAGCTCAGCACCAGGATCGCTGCCAGCATCACCGCTGAAATCAGCAGCCCCCACCGCACCAGCACATTGTCCCACAGCGTCCGCGAGCGGCCAAACCAAGTCTGTTCCAGTTCTGACAGGAATTTGTCTGATACGCTGCTGTAGATCGCTGCATTCAGCACCGTGCGCAGCGGCTCATTTTCAGCAGCCACCACAAACCCATATGGGCTGGTCACCAGGGGCGGCTCCAGCGCAACAATCCGGTCTTCAACTTCAGCCGTCCGCAGGCGCCGCAGAAAGCCATTGTGCGCCGACACCACAGCGTCAATCTCACCAGCCAGCAACGGCAGGATGAGATCATCGCTGGTGTCAAATTCTACCAGTCTTGCAAAGGGGATCAGCCGTGCACCGGAAACTGCGAAGCTGCCACGCACCACGCCAACAGTGGTACCCGTAAGATCACCGAGGTTGGCAATAGATCCATTGCCCCGCACAAAGGCGCGCAATTCAAAGGCGCCCAGCTCCTCCGTTGCCAGCCCCGCCGCCAGCCGTTCCGGGGTCAGCGCCAGCAATGAGGTCACATCCGCCGCACCGCTGCGCAACTCCTCCAGCATACCGGCCGGGTTCTCAGTGGGCTGAAACACGACATCATACCCTGCGGCATCAGCGATCCGGCGCATGATATCAATGGAGACCCCCTGGGGTTGCCCATCGCTATCCGTGAAGGAATACGGATGAAACTCCTCATAGGTCATGCGGATAGGCTCCGCCGTCGCCATGGTCCCAACCGCTGCGCCTGTTGCCAAGAGGATCACAAGCGCGATCTGCCTGATCATGAGAGAATAGAAAATCTGCAAGTGCCGTCCTGCCATGCGTGCCAGTAGTGACACCAATCTGGACGTGAAATACTGAATTGGAGGTTAAAACCGCCAGATAGATACATGTTTAAACATTAATTCGCGCAAAAAGTGATCCAAACCGGGAACCCTTCCAAGACTTGGGGCACAAAGCTGATGCTCTGCGCCCCTGAAGGTGATCAGCAGGCCGCATATTGCCGCCGACTATCGTTTTTCGTACTGGGATTACTGCTCATAGTCGGGCAGCTGTTCCAGTTCTTCTTTGCTCATCGAAACATAGGCCCGCAGGTCGCCACCGTCATCGGCCCGCAGCACGTCCATTTTGCTCAGCTCCAGCTCTACCGGTTTTTCACCCAGCCCCAGGAAGCCGCCGATGTCAGCCACAATTGACTTCACCTTGCCATCATTGGTCAGGTTGATCTGCGATACTTCGCCGATCCACTCGTCGTTGCTGTCATAGAGCGGTGCGCCAGTCAGCTCTTCGCTGGTCAGATCGGTGGCCACGACGTTGGCAAACCCATCACGTTCAAAGACATCTTTGACGGTCTCTTCGGTGTTTTCCGCCATTGCGTCAGCGTCATTTTTGATCTCGCCGGCGGCCGCAGTCGCATCCTGCTTCATTTCATCGGTCGCCGCATCCGCCTGACGGGTCCAATCATAAGTCGGCGCCTCTTTCAGCACGTCAGCCGAAGCTTCCATCACTAGGAAAAAATCACTCAGGTCTTCGGCGGTTGAGCTATCGGCAACAAATTTCACCGATTTCATATCTACAGCGACCTGATTTTCGCCCATGCCGAGGAAGCCGCCGATATCAACCAGAACGGAATCCACGGTGCCGTCGCGGTTCAGCACCACATCGTTGATTTCACCGATGTCGTCCCATTCTTTCTGGACACCATTATACTCGGTCGCATCTTGGCCATTCTCGGCACGGTAGACACGCATACCGATAAATTCAGACGCATGGATCGCCATCGGATCGGCTTCGGCGCGGAACATATCACCATGGCCATCGGCCAGAACGGCAGTTGCAGGTGTCAGGGCAATTGCGGTGGAGAGAAGCAGATTTTTCATTGTTTTCATCCTCTTGTGCTGTCAGCGAAGTGTTTGCTGTTACTGGTGGGATAACTCGACCAGATCAAAGATAGTTCCAACGTTTCTGACTTTTTCTTGCTTAGAAGAACCGGCAGCCGACAGACTCATCATCCACGAAACACGTCTAACAGATGGCTATTCTGCCAAATTCTCCTCTTTGGGATACCGCCCAAAGCCGTTCCCTCACCGCATTTCAGACGGCGCCCCCCCTCAGAACAATCAGACACAGGGCTAAAGTCTCGATATACTTATACGTGTACACCGCATCCACCGATCCCGACCTGGGCCATCCCCAGCCGTTAGCCCAATCTGTCCTCGATCAGCGCCAGCAGTGCCTCAACCTGCTCGGGGTCAAGGCTACGCCCTTTGAGATCAATCCGCACCGTTGTCGGCGCGACTTCTGCAGACAGATCGCCACCGGAAGACAGCCGCCGCGCCGCCAGACGGGTGACCTGACGCGGGCGCCCGCCACGGGGTTTGGCCTCAGGTGTCGGCCCCGCATCTGCCAGTACAGCCTCTAGCAACCGCCACTCGGCGCGCTCATCCACCGGATCCGCCCCGGCCAGCGCAGAGCGCAAGGTCCCCTGCCCGCCCGAGCGCAGCGCGGCGGCTAGTTTCAGCCCGGCCTTCTCCGACAGCGCATTGGGATAGCGCAACAGATCGCCCAGCCCCTCATGCACGGCGGCAAAGCTGCGCACCTTGGAGCGTTTCGCCTTGGAGGCCGCGCCGAACAATGCGTCCACCGCCAACTCCACAGATGGGAATACCCCCTGCCCCGCCACCAGCACCGCGATACGCCCGCGTTCATAGGGCGTCAGATTGGCGCGCAGCTCATTTTCTTCGATCATCGCCACATAGGCGTCCGCACTGTCAGCCCCGCGCCGCAGGAAGGCCGGGATCGCGGCGAAACCGTCTTCGCTCCGGTTCAGCCTCGCATAGGCCTCCAGACGACGGAAGCCGGAGACCAGACCGTAGCCCTCCTCCAGCGCAATCACTTCAACCGGGCTGCGCAAGCCATGGCTGCGGATCGACGCGGTCAACTCGTCCAGCTCCTCCTCATCCATCTGCATCCGGTCCCGGCGCAGATAGTCGCGGTCAATCTCCGCCAACGGGATGCGCAGCACGGTTTCGCCCGCCTCCTCGGCGGCGCGCCAGCGCTCGGCGTCCGCCTTGTCGCGGGCCATTTCCACCCGGTCCGCAACCGATGCCATGCCGTGCAGCTGCGCCGCCTCGGCTGAGACTTTGGCGATGGGGGGTGCGCTGGCCGCGACACCACCGGGCGCCGGATCAAAAGGATTGATGCCGGGTTTCGTCGCGAAACCCTCCTCGATGGCTTCGATCTCGGATGCGTCGGGGGCGCTCAGCCGTCTGCGTTTTGCCATGTTACTCCGCCTCTTCCATCTGGGTATCGCGCCACCAGCTGCCGATGAGCAGCTCTTTGAATTCCGCATAGGTCCGGTCAAAGGTTTCGCGACCGCGTACATAGGTATCGCGGTTGAAGTCGCGATAGTCTGCTTCGTAGATCCCATTCACTTGCTCTCCCGCCTGCCCGACAAGGGCGGTGACATCCTGACGGTAGGCGTTCATGAAATCTCCGAAATAGGCCTGGATCACATTCGCCATATCTGTCTGCTGACTGGCGTCAAAGCGCGTGATCAGCGCCCTTACTACATCCCATTCAAATTTAATTTCCGGCAAACCGGCCGCGCGCTGTGCCATATTCTCCCCCTCCTCAATGGAGGCGAAAGTGGAATAGAGCATATCGAAAAACCGCCCCGTAGAGTCGAACTCAAGGAACGACGCGCCGAGCGGCACCAGCAGAATATCCGCCGCCGCCAGCGCATTGATGGTCAGATAGCCAAGCGCCGGGGGCGTATCAAGAAAGATGATATCGTAGTCATCCAGAATGCCCTCCTGCTCAAGGAAGTTGCTGAGCGCATCCCACAGCGGCCAGCTGCGCAACCCCATGCGCCAGACCGGGATCTGAAATTCCGCCCAGTAGAGATTGAGCTGCGCGCCAATGAGATCAATGTTCGACCAATGGGTTTTCTGGATAACGTTTCGCGACGAAACCCGCAGCGCCTCATTCAGGGTCTCATCCAGTGGTAGCTCGGGTTCTCCGGCGGCAGCGCGCACGGCGTTTTCCGCCACCACCGATTTGGCGTAGTCCTTGGCGATCAGCGGGAAGACGGTGGACCATTCATCTTCCACCGTGCCGCCAAGGATTGAGGTCATCGAGCCTTGGGAATCCAGATCAATCACCAGCACCTTGTAACCATCAAGCGCCGCCGACATCGCCAGATGCGCCGCGGTAGAGGTCTTACCCACGCCGCCTTTGAAATTGGCGACCGCCGTCACCTTTGCGGGCACGCCTTTGGGGCGGTAGGGCAGATATTCTTTGGTTGAGATCCCTTCGGAGGCGAAATGCTGTCGCAGCGCCAGAACCTCCTCCAGCGTGAACCACTTGGAGCCGCCTTCGCCCTCGCCCTGCGGCAAGTCGGGATTGTTCTTCAACACCCGGCGCAGATGCTGCGGCGCCACAGGGATCAGATAGCGGGTGATCTCCCAAGTGGAAAATTTGCGCAGCCGCTTTTCGCCATCGGGAGCATAGCCGCGCCGGGCCAGATCTTCGCGGCCCTTGGTGCACATGGCAGCCGCCTTGGCAAAGCGGGTGGTCTGGATCGGATCCGGCAGCTTGGCAGCGGCCTGTTCCGGGTTCAAATTGAAATAGGGAGGCAAGGTGGGAGAGGTCATGAAGCTGCTCGATCTCTGTGCATAATTTATGCTGGGTCTATGCGCGTGTTTTCTGTTTTCGCTTATATGCCCGAGAATAGGGAACATCTTCGGCGCTGCATAGATAGTATGGACCCATCGCAGGGATTTTTCCGGGTGCCTTATCCGCGCCAAGGGAGGTTTCGCGGCGAAACGTTCCTATTTTCTCTCAAAAACTCAAAAATAGGTCACAGCTAAACGTTTATATTTTTTAGAATCTTTAGAGTCTTTGGCATGGATTACCTACCTGATTACAGTCACTTACCCCAGTTTGGGGACCCGGTTTCGGGTTCAAGGGCACCCAGATACAGGATCAAAGGGACCTATCAGCAGGATAAAAGGGGCCTGAACGCAGGGCAAAAGGCGCCGATTCTCAGGATAGTGATCTTTGCCGATTGGGCCTGTCCTGCCGCGCAAACCACCCTGATGACGCGCCATGATAGACCGCCATAGGGCCGTGATACAGAGCCTGATGCGCTATTTTTGACACTGATCGGGCGAAATATGTGGTGCGCACTGGGCGCGCGCTCTGTGCCTCTGCGGCGCAACACCCGGCGGAATCATGCGATGCTGGGCAGGTGCCACGATTCGCAAGTTGGCCGCCACAATCAGCGGGCGTCCCGTGAACGGGTACCTTTTAGACGACACCCGCCATAGGGGCCAGCTTAGAGGGGGGCGGTGATGCTCGGCTCGGCTGTTCAGTAAAAGGAACCCGTGCGCGGTTGTCGCATGGGTTCCTTTTGTGGCAGGGTATGGCGCAAAAGAGAGCGATGATGACAGGCAGTGATTCCATGGCAGAGCCCAGCTTTGACGAAGAGCGGCTGACCGGCGCGTTGACCCGCGAAACGGTGAAGAAAAACGTGGCTGCGATCCATATCAGTGGTAAGTTGACGCTGCTGCAGCGCAAGCTGTCAAATGTGTTGCTGCTCAACGCCTATGATACGCTGACCTCCGCGCGCAGCCATACCATCGACGCGCGCACTCTGGCGATGATGGTGGGGTATAACTCCAACGATATCGACAGCCTGCGTGCCAGCTTGCGGGCGCTGGCGGAGACCGTCGCGGAATGGGATATGCTGGATGAGCAGGGCCATCAGGAATGGGGCGTCTCCTCGCTGCTCAGCTTTGCCAAGCTGAAAAACGGTGTTTGCGAATATGCTTATTCGCCGGAGCTGGCCAAGAAACTGCATGACCCGAAAATCTTTGCCCTGATCAACGTCAAAATTCAGCGCAACTTCAGCTCTGGTCACGGGCTGGCGCTCTATGAGAATTGCTACCGGTTTGTGCGCACTGGCTCCACTGGCTGGTGGGGGCTGGATATCTTTCGCAAGCTGATGGGGGTGGATGGCTCCGCCTACTACGAGAGTTTCAAACATCTCAACGCCAAGATCATCAAACCGGCGGTGGCTGAGGTCAATAAATCCTCAGACATCATTATCGAACCGCAGACCCGTAAGAAGGGCCGCGCGGTCAGCGAGATCCGCTTTCTGATTCGCGAAAACCCCCAGATGGCGATGTTCCAGATCGACGACAGCGAGGGGCTGCGCCAGCAACCGGTCTATAAGGCACTGCGCGGGCAGGGGGTCTCGGACCGGTTGGCGCGGCAATGGATCACTGAACACGGGGCCGACTATGTGCAGCAGAAGCTGGATTATGTGGCGGGGCAGGGGGCGGTGAAATCACCGCTGGGCTATCTGCGCGCCGCGATTGACGGCGACTACAGCCTGTCGCCGGAGGGGACAGCCGTCCCGCCCATCACCGCTGAGGAAGAGGCCCGCATTCGTGAGGCGCAGGCGCGCCGCGCCGCCGACGCCGCAGCTGAGGCCGCCGCCTTTGACGCGCGCGCCGCCGCCCGCCGTGACCGCGCCCGGTATCTGGATATCGTCGAAAGATTGGTTTCGCGGCGAAACCCGACCCAGCGTGATGCCGACAAGCGGCTGTTCCTGTCGGGGCTGGACAGCGATCTGGACCGCGAGCATTTCCGCCAGCATGGCTGGCGTTCGGCGCTGAATGCCGGGGCGATCATTGCCTTCTGGCAGGAACTGGAGCCGGAGGCATTTGACGGCTAGGGCGGTGGTCGTCGCGGTTGCATT